>JAQYWI010000164.1 GCA_030145015.1 Desulfobacterales bacterium | reverse complement strand
TGTCGGGGATTTCGGAAAGAATTGTATGGGCCTTGGCAGCGTAACAAAAAATCGAATCGTCCCAATCGGCTTCCGGGCATTGATAAAGCTGTATCGGAGCGCTCCAGGGTCCCTGGGGATCGGGGGACAGACGTGCCAGGATATTTTTGGATAAACCATCCTGAGAATAAACCAGCGCGAATTGCTTCAGTGCGGGAAGATAACTTACCGAATATTCATGAGGCACTTTTTCGCACAGCCGGCTTGCGCGCGTAAAATCCGACACCCAGTTGCCGTCGGCATAAAAGCGCCACCGGGAAAAGTCATCCAGCATGGAGATCGGAACCCGGGCTAAAATCATGTGCTTCTGAGGAACAGTGTTTTGACGATCCTCAGTTGTTCCGTAAATATATAAAAAGTTTTTGACCTGTATAACCGTTGAGCCCCAAAGCATACCGCGCGAAGCTGAAAATTCGACCCAGGGGATCTTGAATTGCCGAACCCGCCACTGCGAAGGCGGATCGTTGGGGTTCTCAACTTGCCCGAGCCAGGCTCCGATAACCTTAAAATCAAAGACGGCATTTCCTGCGGTCCGTTCGATCTGGATCAAAAAAAGGTAGAGTCCCTTTGCAGTCATCACGCCGTCAAACACCCAGAACCACCCCCGGCCATCCGCCGGTCGCATCAAAGCAGCGGGGCTGCCGTCGGCTGCGCGGCCGAAATAGAAGTCCATTTCGGCTTCGGCCGGGCGCCTGTCGTGTTGGATAGCCACCGAATTATTGACAAGGGTCGCATTGACGTGCCGACCGTTTTTTATCTGTCCGATCCAGGTATCGCCGAAAAACCAGGCAATCGTGTGGTCATTTAAGGCAACCGAATATACCCCGTCCCCACCCGTCCAGCCCTCTTCGTTTGAAAAAAGGGCATCATATTGCGGCAACGCTTCAACCGTAACATGCGGCCCCGGCTTCCCGCCCGCACAGAATGAAAGCGATACTGATAAAAAGATGATAAATAAATAATTTCGTGAAGTCATTGATTGTGATTTGTCAAAATGTCATTGAGGTTTTTTTTGATATTGAGTCAAAATCCCAACGATTTCATTTAATATCGCAGCTTATATGGAATTCCTGCATCCATTTGGCTTCAGTCGCGACTGGCCTGCGGTGGGGTGGTTAATTTTATGTTCCGCCCGTCAACTTGATACCGCCGTCATAGAGAATCACACCTTTAGGGGTTTTATCCAGGGAAAACCCAACCGATTTGGTGAAAAGCTGATCCTCATATACATAGCGCATGAAATCGTCGCAGAAGCGCGGATGGGCAATCCGGGCAATCGCCATGGCCTTTTCGCCGGTCGTCAGCCCCCGCAGGTCGGCAATACCGTATTCGGTTACAATCACAACACCGTCATAGGCACTGGCGGTCAGACTGATACCGCCCGGATGCATTTTCGTAATTTTTGATTCACCCCTGCGGGTAATGCTTTTTATGGCGATAATCGGCGTACCGTAGGTATGGTCATTTAAAGCCCGAATAAAGTCCGGCTGCCCGCCGACCCCGCTGTAATAGCGCCGGGGATCGATGAAATCCGCCCAGACATTTCCCAGCAGATCAACCCCGATGGCGGTGTTCACCGAAATAAAGGGGCTGTTTTTCCGAATGGTTTCCGCCGAGTTGGTATAGGATGAGGGGCGCATTTGAACACCGGTGCGCATATGCACAAAGTCATAAAGGTCCTTGGAGCCCATAATCAGGCTGGTGGTGCTGTAGCCCAGATTGGCTTTCTTTTTACGATTGGTAACAATGCCTTCTTTTTCCAGAAGCATCAACCCGTCGCCGTATAGCTCGGTTTGAACACCGAGATCTTTATATTGTGCATCGCGGATGGTGCCGACAACTGCATCCGGGATTCTACCGATACCCACCTGCAGGGTGATACCGTCTTTGATGAAATGGCGGGTGATCAGTTCGCCGATCCTTTTTTCCTCAGCCGATAAATTTTCAAAGTCCGGGGCGCTGAAATCATAAACCGGCTTGACACCCGTCTCAATAATACAGTCAATGGACTGGGCGTCCACCACGCTCTGGCCCTGGGTAAACGGCATGGAGGGGTCCAATTCGGCAATCACGACTTTGGCATGGTCGATAGCGGTATGCAGGGCTTCAACCGACAGCCCCAGACTGAATTCACCCGTAAACTCATTCTGACTGACTTTTAACAGAACCACATCGGGTTCATATTTACGCCCTTTTCCGATTAAGCTGTCCAGATTGGCCAGGGTACAGGGCAGGTAAAATGCGCGCCCTTCGTTGGCCGCTTTGCGGACCTCACCTCCTGAGAATATCGAATAGGCCATCACCCGATCCTGCAGACCCGCTTCAACATAAGGGACCGGTCCCTGCAAAAGAATGTGAACCATATTGATAAAAGGCAGTTCGGGTTTGCGCGACTTTATGGATTTGGTCAGGGCTTCAATCGAGGCCGTCGGGGTGGCGGCATTGGAACCCACATAACACACAATTTCGTCTTTGCCTTGAAAGGTTTCGGCAATGATGGTTCCGATTTGATCCAATCTAATTTTTTGTGGCAGCATTTTGATACCTCATAAAAATTGAAAAAAAAAGGTCTCTGCAAACGGTTAGGGTCCTTTGGAAGGGCAAATAACCCAAAAGTGGCACCGGCATGAAGGACCTGAAAAAGTATAAGGTGAAAGAGTTTTCTTTTCAAGCAATCATCTCAAACTATCTTCATGGGTAATGGACAAGCGGCAAATGCGCCAGGGCCCCGGAAAAATCAGGGCCTCGAGCCGCAGGGTTACCCGGGTTCAAGATTTGACATAACCATCTATGTTAACTATGTTTCTTTAACACCCTAATTGATCGTTTCAAATTTTAAAAAGGAATAGTTTTGCCTTTAAGAATGGGTGCAGCCGTTGCCACCGGTCGGATTATCTTCGGTGCGGTCGGCGATGAAAGCCGCATGGAATACACCGTCATCGGGGACGCCGTAAATCTTGCGGCCAAGCTGGAAAAACATACCAAGTCCGAAGGTGTGCGTGCGCTTTGCACCCGGGCAGCCTTTGATATCGCTGTCCGCCAGGGCTATCAAACGCCGCTGAACCGGGAGCAGCGCAGAGCCCGCAGTATTGAAGGCGTTGACGATCCGGTGGGTATCATCATTTTAACCCCTTAATGTTGTCCATGCGAGGAATATTGTCGAGTTTTTAATGTTTAACAGGACAACCGTCAAACGGACTCAGCTGGACAAGGCGCTCAACCGATCTACAAATCTATAAATATGGCTCGACCACAACTGCCATCCCCGGGAACAAAGGCTTTTTCTTGACGTGCCCGCCAAAAAATAATACCATTTAGGATGGAATTTTGCATGCTTAAGCGGCTGCCGCTTAAGCCTTCTATAGGTAAATCCATAAACAGACCGAAAATCAGGATAGTTTCAAAGGGTATTTGAATGAAGCGCTATCAACACGGCTTTACTTTGCTTGAGATAACCGCCGTTTTAGTCCTGATGGCGATCGTATCCGCCTATGTCATCGGACGGGCAATTGGTACCGAACAAATTGATCTGTCCGGCCAGACCGATAAAATCCGAACCCAGATCCGCTATGCCCAGGCAATGGGCATGAAGCGCAGCGATGCCGACGAGATATGGGGAATTAAATTTGACCCCGGCAATGATCAATATTGGTTATTTTTTGCATCGATTCCGGTTGGCGCCGGCGAGCCGGATTTACCTGACCAACAGGTCACTTTTCCCGGGGAACGAAACAAAAAAGTCTCTGCGGCTGATTTTGGGGTCGACATCAATCCCCTTGCTTTTAATCTTCTTTTTTTCGACCGACTCGGAAAGCCGTATACGCAATATGTCGAGCCGACAAATAATGTTGAACTTGACAATCCATTGATCATAACCCTTTCAGGCAGTGATCAGAACCGCACCATTACGGTGATTCCCGAAACGGGTTTAGTGCAATGAAGCATTTAAAATCCATGAAAATCGATTCAAAAGGCTTTACCCTGGTGGAGATTATCGTCACCCTGGTGGCGGCCGGCATTCTAGGCGCGATCTTTATTCAGTTTATGGGAACCGCCCTGGACTCAAGCTGGAATTCGGTTGAAATCGTACGCGATGAGGCCGGTGCTGAGGCGCTCATGGAACAACTCATTGCGTATTATGTGGCGGATTTAAACAGTGAGGATGACACGACCAATAAAAATGCACTGGCGAATATCGACGCATACGACGGCAATACGATTGAAGGCATCACCATCACCACCCAATATATTCAATTTGACGTCAGCGGAAATGAAATCGTCGTCGACCCCGGACCAACTGACAACTTAAAGGTGGTGCTCCAGGCACCGAGTCAGGTTTCACCGGCAGTCAGGCTGCGCCATCCGCTGACGACAGTTTTAACCAACAGCAGGACCATAA
The DNA here is from genome assembly GCA_030145015.1 of Desulfobacterales bacterium. The sequence continues at coordinate 8,210 of JAQYWI010000164.1, read as the reverse complement.
ATGATCCCATTGTCCCCTATTAAAAGGCCTTACGCCAATAAACACGAAAAAGGGTTTACCCTGGTGGAGTTGATCGTCACCCTTGTTCTGGTGGGGATCATCGGCACGTTTACGACCCTTTTTATGTACACCGGTCTTAACGGCTACCTGCGGGCAAAAGATACATCCGAAGGGGCCTTGAAGGCTCAAATCGCCCTCGATCGCATCAGCCTTGAATTACGCGATATTAACGATGTTTCTGATTTCAATGCCAATACGAATGTTGATTATAACAGTGTGACATTACCCGGCGATAGAAGGATTCGGTTTAATGACCCCGCCCCCGCCGGCGGGACTGATGGCGAGATTCTGCTCAGCGTCGGTGGTACTGAGAACTTATTACTGGATAACGTTACCGTTGACACTTTCTCAATGACGGTCGCTTATAACGATTTAAACTATTACGGCGACAATGAAAATGAAATCGAAGCCATCGACGTCAGTTTTACCATTGGAGACATCAAACGGCCGTTTAGGACCCGCATATTCCCCAGACATATGGCGAGGGACCCGTCGGCCCCATAATTTCAGCTTTTTGGTATCAACCGATTTAATTGTTTTAAAATAATACCGCCAGGCCGCCTTGAATCATAAATTCGCTTATGAATAAGCAACGCCAAAAACCAACAAGTCGCTCCGTTATACAGCTACAAAACCGCGTGCATTTAAATCCGGCAGGCACCGTGCTGGTTTATGTCGTGGTGTTGATGCTCATCTTTGGTATTCTGGGAGTTGTCATGGTCTCGTTGTTCTCATCTTCGATAGGCAGCGCGATCACCCGCAATGACAGTCGCCGGGCGCTGTACATGGCCGAATCCGGAATGCGCTACGCCTTCAGTGAGATTCGCAAAGCCGATTTCGATCCCGATTTTATGATCAATACCCTTAATGCCATCACCTATAGGGTCGGCGGCACGGAAAGTTTCACCATCAATGCATTCAGTCCCTGGTTTGAATCATCCGAACTCCAGTCCCTGGGCAATGACGATGACTTATTGCTAACGATGCCCATAGGGGAACTCCCGGATGGCTACACGATTCCGGCCAGCGGTGTTTATGCAATTAACTATGAATTTACAGGAGATGATCTCACCAGTGTCGGCGCAACCGGTAGTTCGGCTCTGATCAAGGGCTTTAGCTTTGACAAAACAAACCCCACCGTGACGCTGGGCGACGATTTTAATGCCGGTTCGGGTGAAAGAGTAAGTCTGGCAGTTTTCCCGAGGCAAGAACAAACCCTTGTTAAAGACCCCCCACGTAATCTGGAATTCACGTCGGAGGCCCGATTTGTTTTTCCGAAGTACGGCGGCGCAATTACGATAATTAAACAGGGGGGGGTGTCAAATAGAGGCGGGATCCATGAATATTTCTACGAACAAAGAATCGATTATCCCCCCGCTGATAACAGGATTGTTTTAAGGAAAGTAACGGCAGCTCCCGGAACCGAAGACGATGATGCTTATCCTTTGACGGTGACGACATCTGATTGGATCATTTTGTCTCCCCGAAACCACATGGTTGCGCCCACCGGCGAATCCGATGGCACCAAATACGGCGGCGATTATACTTTTGCAAAAGGCATTTTTGACCCATCCCTGATCCATCAAGATCCGGACCTCAAATTGACCTCATTGAGCGAGCAGGAAACCGATACCCGTTTTTTTGAACTTGATACAATTGAGGATAAACTTTATATCGGCGGCGGTGGTGGGGGGGGCGAAGGACTTACAGATCAATTTGGATCTGCATTTTTCGATGCAGACGCGTCAATAGGTGGTGACCAGGACTATTGTGAGCAGGGCGCGTGTCTGTTTGGCCCCGGTGTGCGCGCATTTTTTCTGGTGAACTTTAGCCAACAGGGCGAAGGCATCACCTTCACATTGCTCGGTAAAGGTTTCCCTGCGCCCGCTACCCCCAACAACAGCGCCTCCTCTGTGGGCGGCGATTTCGAGCTCAGCGAACTGATGGGTTATGCCGGCGACAGCCGCCTCGTTGCAAATCCGGACCCATTGGACGATTCTGATTTTCTGGCCACAAACCCTGACGACAGGGGGCTCGACCCACCCAAAATTGCGGTTGAATTCGACACCCGCACAGACAATGCCACATTTGATTATTGCGAAGATCCGCTCAATGTAAATGTAAACCAAAATACCCGCAATGACCCCCTTGCCGGCAATAAAGATGCCGTGCAATACGTATTCTGGGGGCAAGCCAATTCTTTGAATATTCCCTGCCGGGATGACCCTCCGACAAGCGCTCCATTATATGACGACAACCGCCATGATGCCGATGGTGAGGATGCCACGGAAGAGTGGCGCTTTGGCACCAGCGGTTTAGTAACATCATCACCGGCTATTGGTTCAGACGGTACCATCTATGTGGTGTCAGATGGTAAACTCTATGCCATAAATCCGGACGGGTCACCAAAATGGGATAGTGGTAGTAACTTGGGACTTTCTCCGGCCTATGATGATAACGGCACACCCGCCGACATCACAGATGACACCATTTACGCGACGGGTAACAGTAATGGAATGCTTTATGCTTTTAAGTCAAACGGAGATCCGAAAGGTTTACCCTGGCCTTTTGATGCTCAAGAGGATTTTGATGGTTCTCCTACCGTCGGCCCTGACCATACGATCTATGCCGGCAGAGATTGGAATAGTGCTGCTGATCCGGGTAAAGTAATTGCGGTTAATCCGGACGGAACACCGAGGGGGTTAAATTGGCCGTTTGAAGTTCCAACAGCTGTAAAAAATTCCATAGACGCCCCGCCGGTCGTTGATGATAACGGCACGCCTGCCGACACATCGGATGACACCATCTATGCGGGATCCGAAGATGGTTTCTTCTATGCAATCAACCCGGACGGAACATTCAAATGGAGTTTTAATACAGGTTATGTGACCACTGCTGCCGCCATTGGAGCTGACGGCACTGTCTATGTAGGATCACATAACGACAATGTATATGCCATTAACCCGGATGGAACCCCGAAGGGTTTATCCTGGCCCTTTACCGCCCCTTCCGGCAACATAATGACCTCTCCGGCCATCGATCCAAACGACGGCACCATTTATGTTGGGTCTGATGACGGTCACCTGTATGCGATCAACCCAAACGGAACCGAAAAATGGAGGTTCCCTGACCCCGGCAGTATCGGTTTGGTGCAATCTTCGCCGGTAATCGATTTTGACGGCACGATTTATTTTGGATCAAATGACGGTAATGTTTATGCCGTCAATTCGGACGGAACAGAAAGATGGCAATTTCCGACGGGAGGTCCGGTGAAGTCTTCTCCGGCAATCGGGGAAGCCGGCTTCGTTCACGTCGGCTCCGATGACACCAATGTTTATACCATCAGTCAGCTTGCCGATCCCAGGAATATCAAAGACAAATTGCTGACCTCCGCGGAACTTGATTCAACCGTGCTGGTAAACAGCACCACCGATTGGCTCAACGGTGCCGGCTCAAGAGGCTCCTGGGCCGTGCGGCTGGAAGTGGATCGCGCCCTTCTGCCCAATATCGATGGAGAGTTTGATTACGAGCTGCGATTATGGATGCGACAATGCCCCGATACCAATGATATCCCCTGCGACAATATCCTGGGGACTTTCTATCAAGACACCCGCATCGAATATGATTATACCGCTGTTGAAGACCTGCCCATGCGCCAGAGCTTTAGCCTCAGCGGTGCCGAACAGGACGCTTTTGAGAGCTTCTTTTTCGGCTTTACCGGCGCGGCCGGTGCGGAGGCCTTAGATGTCACCATCAGTCAGTTCCAATTGAGTTTTATCCGCCCCGGCGATCCGGTGGTCGATTGCGACAAGCTCAACTGGCCCATAGAAGCTCCCGTACCAGATTGTTTGCTGATAGAATAATCTCCTTCTGAAATATCTGATAAATTAGAACGCTAAAAAAAGCCCGCTGATTTTATAGCGGGCTTTTTAAATTCCGATCAGTCTAACCCGGCATCCTCGAATAGCTTTTTCATCCCTCGTTTATTGGCGAACATCTCTTCCCGGGTGAGGCCTTCCAGTTCGTGGGGGAAAACCAGCCACTGGTCGGTTTCGTGAATATAATAATCCGGAGTAATGTCCGTAAGATTATATTTTGGTTTAAACCAGGCCGTCGCAATACGGATGTCGCTCGGCAGGTTGCGCCGCATCTTTGTTCTAAGCACCTCGATTATGGCTTTAATGCTGCTGCCGGTATCAAAAACGTCGTCCACGAGAAGCAGGCCGTCTTCCCAGTTGGCCTGCCGGATGACATACTCCAGGCCATGGACCCGGACCTTTTTATCTCTTTTTTTGATGCCGTAATAAGAAGACGTCCGAATCGCGATATGATCGGTCTTAACACCGAGATGGTCCAGTATTTCCTGAACCGCAATCCCCACCGGCGTACCGCCCCGCCATACGCCGATGATAAAACTGGGCCTGAATCCGCTTTTAAAAATTCGCAGGCCAAGTTCAAAGGAATCATTCAACAGTTCTTGAGCCGTAAGGTATCTTTTCTCGTCCATAATCCGATTAAGGCCTCCGCAAAAATAGCATAAAGTTGATGATGACGTACAGCCGACCAATAGCTTAATGCAAACACATACAAATATCCCACAACGATGCTTATCAAGTCAAGATGCTCCTGTCACATACAACCGATTGAAGTAAAAATAGGGTGGCAAAGCCAATGGCTGAAAGTAATCCGTAGATTAAACAGATTCGGAAAATCATATAAAATTATCCGCAGATTTCGCAGATTATAATATCAAAATAGGATTATCCGTAAGTCCTAATTAACGAATCAACCATTCAACCAATTACCAGCATTTTTCTGGTATTTTCTAAATGATTTTTCAGTGTTGACGCAACCACAACCTACAAGTTAGGATAGTCTGGATCTGTGTGCAATTTGAACGTTCCTATTGAATCCTCACGCTCTTTCGGGCTGATTCTGGTTTACTGCTCTTTAGACTGCCACCTTCCTTACACAGCTGAAATTATAAGAAAACCCGAATTCGATTTCAACTTCTCATTTTGATCCATAAACAGAAGAGAGCGAACCATGAAAAAGATCATTTTTTTTATAAGCGCTTTGGTTCTGGTTTCTTTATTGAACGCACCTGCCCATGCAATTCAATTCCAGGAAGTGACAGAAAATGCTGGCATTTCTTTAAGCGGCGGCAGCTGGGGGGCGTCCTGGGGGGATTTCAACGGAGATGGAAAGGCGGATTTTTGGGTAAGCGATTGTTCGACACCCACCCGCTTTCGACAGAATAATGGGGATGGGACCTTCACGGACGTTTCAGACCTCATTATCGGCGTTGATGCGGATGCCCATGGTGCCGCATGGGCCGATTTTGACAACGACGGCGACCAGGATATGCTCCAGGTAGCAGGTGCAGGCAGGGGTTATGACAGCGGTCCAAACCAGCTATTTGTCAACACGGGGAATCTGCTCGACGACCGGGCGGCTGAATTTGGAATCGGTTACGGGCTGGGGCGCGGTCGCACCCCGTTGTGGTTTGACTGGAACCGGGATGGATATCTCGATGTCTTTTTGGCAAATGCTGCCCGCCCGGATGGCCAGGCGGAATCGGCGCTGTTTACCCAAAATCAGGATTATTTCGTCAACGATAATAGCGCCAGGGCATCGAGACCGTAAACGATAACATGTACGCCCAACTGGCCCATATCGGTCCGGAATATGTCCCGGTGCTGCTGATTCACACCCGCCACTATCCCGAACGGGTTTACGAGATTGACCTGCTGCCGTTTGAGGAGATTTCCGACAACCTTGGTTTTCCGTCAGTCTGGGGTGTAGAGGATACGGCCATTGCAGATTTTGACGGCGATCTCGTCAACGATATCTATCTGGCGCGCAGTTCGGTATCCGGGACGGCAGTTAAGTTTGACGACATCACCATCCATGCCAGCCTGAAAACAGACGGGCTCGAAAAAGGTTTTCAATTTCGTTCCGAGGGTGATGTCCGTTTTGAAATCCCCTTTACCGGAACCAGCCCATTTATCGTAGACGGCAAATCGATACACCTAAAAACCGATGATATCTACATCGGTCAAGATGGCGATCATCCGGACGATTTCGTGTTCACGGTTGACCCTGCTGCAGCCACTGGAATATTCCCGCATACTTCCGGTGACAGCGGCATTTTCATCGGGTACGACCCGGCGGTAACTTCCTGGCAGGTCCTGGTCAGCGGCTTCACCAGGAGCAATATGATCGTTGAAAGCACAACGCCGATAGATGAACTGGAAACCATCGGGTTTACCGATTCGGACGGGGCTTTGGTCGACAAACTGCTTGTTTACAAAACGGACGGATTCGAGGACGTGACCGCGCAATCCGAATTGAATCTGCCCTCAGCGTGCGGATCGGTGGCAGCAGCCGATTTCGACAATGATATGGATATCGATCTCTATCTGGTATGCCGGAGTGCGGCTGTGAATCTTCCAAACCGGTTGTATGAGAATTTAGGCAACGGTACATTTGAAATGGTTGCGGGAGCCGCTGGCGCCGAAGGCAGCATCGTTGGGCGGGGAGACAGCGTGGCGGTCGCAGATTTTGATGAGGACGGCTTTCTGGATCTGCTCATAACCAACGGATTAGGGGCGGCACCTTTTGACATCGGTCCGGATCAGCTCTTTAAAAATCTCGGCAACGACAACAACTGGATAGAGATCGACCTCGAAGGCGTCCTTTCCAATCGAGACGGCATCGGTACGCGTATATTTGTAACCGCCGGCGGCGTCACCCAGTTTCACGAGCAGTTGGGAGACATACATGCAAAGTCACAGAACCATCAGCGCGCGCACTTTGGCCTGGCCGCAAACAAGAGAGTCAACCGGATAATCGTCGACTGGCCCAGCGGCATAAGACAGGAAATCACAGGGATCTCTCCCAACCAGATCATCCGCTTTGTCGAGCCCAGCAATCCGTCTGCACGCGGCAAACCGGATTTTAGCCCCGGACAGGCATCGGGTGTTTTTTTATGGAAAGAGACATTCGACGGCCCCTATCACCTGCGCGTGTCGGGTAATGGCCCATTAGCCATCTTTGAAGTCAATATTCTTGCCGATCAGCCGTTCACCAGTGTTGTACCCGTAAGGCTTGAGAATAACGATCAGCTCCTGTGGGCGGACAACCACCTTAATTTTACCAGTCGAATCACAACGGGGCAGGACGGAATTGATTTCGCATTGCCGCCGGGTATCGAGGCCTTGATCAAGGTCGTGGTGGATGGCGTTCCCAATCCGCGCCAACTGCATGTCGGCAGCTCGGGTCTACCCCTCACACCAGCTGGATGGGTGTTGAATGTCGATCAGCTTGCAGCCCTGCCCAGTTTTGAACCGGGAATCGATCTGGGTCTATTTGTGGGCCTGGGTTCTTTGCCGGATGAAATCCAGGCGCGCTGGAACGGAGACGGTCAGGGGCACTCCGCGGCTCTCAAAATAGTCGCATCCCATGTTTTACAGGATGTTGAACCCGTGAGTTTTGAAGCGTGCTGTGATTCGCTGATCACCGACAGCCGGTATTTGAGTGCAACCGGGACGATGAACAGCGGGTGGGACGGCCTGAATATCCAGGTGCAGCCGAATTCTGCCGTCGGTATCCGTTATCACCAGGACGGTTTTTTTCAGCCCCATCGCGTCAATGGAAAAAGCCGCAATCTGGGTCAGGCAAATGCCTACGCGCTGCCCCTGGCGGACGTCTTCGGCCAACCAGGCTATGATCCCTCTCAGGACAAAGGACTTTTTATTTGGCGATCTGAAGATGGTGTCTGGCATCTGAGTTGCACTGCGGGGGGTGGCAATGGCCGGTATCAGGGGGCGATTGTCAGTTCCCTGCCCGTTATCGCATTAGCGGGCGTAGGACTGGAGAGAAAAGACGTGCTGGAGCTGAGTGCAGATAAAATGCGGATTGAATTTGACCTGCGGGTATGGAATCGCGCGCTGGACGGGTTCGACATTGAGATACCCGCGGGCGCGCAGGTGTCTTTGGACCTCAACGATAATACGGCCAACGCTGCGAATCTGGTACAGGTGGGAGGCGACCGATGGCCGCTTGAGAGCCTTCCGGCTGTTCTCGCGCAGTAAGAACCGTTGTGGGTCTGCCGGACACCTTTTCCGGCAGCGACAGGGATCTCTATC
>JAQYWI010000001.1 GCA_030145015.1 Desulfobacterales bacterium | reverse complement strand
GCGACAAAATCAGCATACCGACCTTAAACGGTAAAAAAACTCTGGAAATTCCAAAAGGGACCCAGCCCGGTGATATTTTCTATTTTCATGGTGAAGGCATCCCTTCGTTAAGAGGTTCTGGGCGGGGTGATCAGATTATCCAGGTTGCAATTAAGACCCCAACCCATCTCACAAAAAAACAGGAAGGCCTTCTGCGCGAATTTGCCAAACTCGAATCAAAAAAGCTGTCGAATAAAATAAAAAATATTCTCAAAGGGGATGCCAGCGAAAAAGTAAGCTGATCGATTTTAAATTTCGGCCTGCGACGAGCTCGGCCGAGTCGAATTTGGATTTCAGATTTCGGGTTTTACACAACTGACGGTCTGGAATTAGATCAAATTTAGTTGAATGCCTTAATTTGTTTCCCATTATTCCAATATAGCGCTAAAGCTTCACTTCGTGCCCATTTTTCCAACATTCCAATGGCAAAGGGCAACACCTTTATCTTAGAACCTGATGATTATTCACTCTAATAATAATATTACGGACTTGGAAGATGTATGAATTAAAAGTTATCACGCGTTTTGCGGCAGCCCACCAGCTGGCGATGGTCGGATCCAAATGTGAGAATATGCACGGTCACAATTGGAAAATCGAAGTCTATGTGACCGGAGAAAAACTAAACACAGCAGGCGTCCTGGTGGACTTCGGGGAGATCAAGGCCCATCTGGCCGAGGTTATGAAAAAATTGGATCACAAATTCTTGAACGAGCTGGATTATTTCTCCGATGGTAATCCCTCCTCGGAGAATATCGCCCAATTTGTAGCCAGGGAACTTCAAGCCAAAATAGATAATTCTTCCGCCCGGGTCAGCCGGGTCGCCGCCTGGGAGTCCGACGATGCGTGTGCGACTTATATTGTCAGTCGTCCGTCGTGAGTTGTCCGTTGCATTTAAAATTTTGTTTGTAAAATCTTCAACCCCCATACTCCCATTTCAACTAACTACTGGCAACAGACAACGGACCGCGATTCTTAGCTGAACCCTTCAGTGCTTTAACAACCTTTTTTAGTTAATCACCTTGGATAGACTTCCAGTGCTGAACCAATTCATCCCGAGTAACAATACTGAATACATCGGATACGTGTTTCCTGATATTTTCAAGCCCCCCTTCCTGGCGATCAACCAGGATCACGGCCTTGATAACATCCAGTCCTTCCGCGCGGGCCCGCTCGACGGCTTTAATCGTAGAGCCGCCGGTGGTGGCCACATCATCGATGATTGCCACCCGCTCACCCGGCTGAAGATCGCCTTCGATCCAGCGAACAATCCCGTGGTCTTTGCGGGTTTTACGGATAGAAAAGGCATCAATGGGTTTTCCTTTTAATTCGGAAGCAAAAGCAGCCGCGACGGCCAATGGATCGGCGCCAAATGTCAGCCCGCCGACCCCGGTCACATCTTCGTTCTTGATCGCCTCAAATATCAGGTGTCCCGCCAAAAATATGCCCTGTGCGCTAAGGGTAACCGGTTTGCAGTTGACATAAAACTGGCTCATACGGCCCGAGACCAGTTTATAAATCGGCTCTTCACTATACTTAAAAGACTTGCGACACAGCATATCGATTAGTTCAGCCTTCATTTCTACCGCCCCATTATCAGAATGTTGAGGTTACAAAAAATTAAACTTTGAAAAAAACGATAAACCTAAAAATATTTATAACACGAAACCCAATTCAGCAAGAAAGATCAATCGCTTTGTTCTTTTTTCGTGCTTCTATTATTTCGTGTTTTCGTGTTTAATTTGTTTTTTCTTAAATATCCGCAGATCTTGTTGCTCGAATCTGCATACTCGATTGTGTTCGCTTACCAAGAAAAGATTGATTTTAAAACCCTGTTTCGATATAAAAAAGCCTCCACCGAAAAGGAAGAAGCCTGTCAATGGGATTCAGTGGAGGCTTTAAGCAAGGAAAACCCACAAAGGCACTCCTTGAACTCAAAGGGTATTTATCAGTAAAATATAAATGGGTCAAACGGTATCCCTAACGCGGACAGGCAGGTTGCAAAGAAACGCAAATTGAAGTTTAACGGGAAATCCAAAAGGCTGGGTTTAAATTAGGTTGTTGACAAAAAAAATCGCGGATTTAAGGATTAAGTTCACCCGTACAAATCCCTCGACGGAAAAAGGTGGGGTTATATGATGTCAAACATGTCTCTTCGGAATCTATTTTTTTATCTGACGATCGGATGTCTCACGCTGTTTCCGGTGGCTTCATCCGGTGATGATGCGGACAAAGCCCTTTCCCTAAAAGAAACGATCGATACAGCGCTGGAGGCCAACCTGGGTCTCAAGCGATCCCAGGAAGAAGTCCGGGCCGCCCAGGAAATCAAAAAGGCGCGCATAACCGAGTTTCTGCCCACCCTCAGTACATCCTACGACTATCTGCATCGTAACAAAGAACAGACCCAGGAACTCACCGGTCTGGGGCCGGGACCGGACTTTGTCGTACGCCCCGATGATGAATATACCTTTGTTACCTCATTTACGCAGCCGATTTTCAGAGGATTTTCGCTGATGAACCGGTACAAGATTGCGGAACTGGGTCTCGACGCGGCCGAATTTAACGAAAAAGTTACCCGTCAGGATGTGATTCTGGATGCCAAGAATGCCTTTTACTCGGTGTTAAAAGCGCAAAAACTGTTGGGGGTTGCCGAACAGCGGGTCACCCAGATAGCGGCCCAAAAAAATGTGGCTGAAAACTTTTTTGAAGTCGGGATGACGCCATTAAATAATCTGCTGCAATCCCAGGCCACGTTGGCCAATGCCAGGCAGACTTTTATTGTAGCGAAGAACAATCTTGAAATCGCCAAATCACAATTTAACATTGTCCTGCGCCGACGGGTCAACGCACCGGTAGAAATACAGGACATTCTCGACTATGCGCCGTTTATCCATGACATCGACTACTGTCTGTCTGCGGCCAGAGAAAATCGGTTTGAAATTACCGTGGCCGACTTAGAAGTCGAAATTGCCGGAAAAGAGGTCCAGCTTGCCAGAAAGGATTACTATCCCTCAGTAAATCTTACGGGAAGATATACCCGAATCGGCGATGAATATGACGTTGCCGGCGGCGAAGGCATCAGCGACGCCGTTAGCTGGGATATACGGGCTACCGCCCAATGGGATTTCTGGGAATGGGGCCGCACCACATTTGGCATAAGAGAAAAACTGCACCGCCTTTCCCAGGCCCAGTACAGCCGATCGCAAATCCTTGACAATATCGATCTGGAGGTAAAGACGGCCTATCTGAGAACCAAAGAGAGCGAAAAAAATATTATCACGGTTGAAAAAGCAATCGAGCAGGCCAAAGAAAACTTCCGCATCAATCAGGAACGCTTCAAAGAGCAGGTCGCGACCACCACCGACGTTTTGGATGCCCAAACCCTCCTGTCGGATACCCTGACCAATTATTTCAACGCCTTATATGATTTTAAGATTTCAAAAGCCACACTGTTCCGTACAATGGGCCAGGAAGTGATGGAATGATTGATGCAGATGACAAAAGCTCTGTAATCCGGATGTTCCATGTCCATCATAATTATGGTACCCAAAAAGCCCTGATCGACATCACCCTTGATATTTCAAAAAATGACTTTGTGTTTATCACCGGGCCCAGTGGAGCGGGCAAGACGACCCTGCTGAAGCTCTTGTATTTGGCCGAAGCGGTCACCGAAGGTCAGGTGTTGATCGACGGTATGAATCTTTCCCGCATCCCCCGCAAACGCGTCCCGCTTCTGAGAAGAAAATTCGGCATCATATTCCAGGATTACAAACTCATTGCGACCCGAAGCGTATTCGATAATGTATCGCTGGTCCTCGAGGCGGCCGGCAAAAAAAGACGGCTGATCCAAAAAAAGGTCAGGAGTGTGCTTCGATTGGTCGGTATGGAAGACCGACAAACCGCCCTACCGCTGAGCCTATCCGGCGGGGAACAGCAACGGGTGGCGGTCGCCCGAGCAATTGTCGGTGATCCCAAAATCATTCTGGCTGACGAGCCCACCGGCAGCCTGGATGATGATTCCGCCGGCATCGTTATGGATCTGTTAAGAGGTGTTCACATACGCGGAACGACCGTTATCATTGCAACCCATGACAAAGATCTGATCCGTAAAACCGGCGGACGTGTCTTGTACTTAAAAGAGGGACGCTTGGACGCATCGTCGATTATTGAAAAGGACTATGACGATTCTATTCTTTAAACGGGCCATTGAGGATTTTCGCAAGAACCGGCTTCTAAATGTCGTTACCCTTTTGACGGTTTCGTTATCCATTCTGATCGTCAGCGCCTTTATCCTTTTTTTTATCAACACCAATGAAATCATGAATTTCTGGAAAAAGGGGCTGCGGATTATGGCCTATCTGAAGGCGGATATCCCCAGCTCCGAAATGTCGGACTTAAGACGCCAATTTCAAGCCATGTCCGGTGTTGAGAGCGTGACATTCATTTCAAAAGAAGACGCCTTGAGGCAACTGAAAGCACAAATGAAAAGACAGGCCTCGCTGTTTGACAATCTTGTCAAAAATCCCCTGCCCGACGCGTTTGAAATTCGGATGAGTGCTGCAACCCAGAGTTGGGAAAGGGTTGAGTTTTTGGCCGCCCAAATTGAATCCCTGGATGAAGTCGAAGAAGTTGAATATGGGCAGAAATGGCTGGGACGCTTTACGCAAATCTTTGATCTGTTCACATTCACCGGATATGCCATGTGCACAATTTTTTTTATGGCCGCCGTGTTTATCATGGCCAATACCATTCGCCTGGTAATCTATTCCCGGCGGGACGAAATCGAGATTATGCGACTGGTGGGTGCAGCGGAACGCTTTATCAAGATTCCCTTTTACATTCAGGGCCTGCTACAGGGGGCCCTGGGTGCCGGCATCGGCCTGGCAGTCTTGTTTTTAGCCTTTTTGTTCATGGCGTCCAATATAGAGCGGGGGGTTTTTTCCGGCTTTTTTAATATCCAGTTCCTTTCTCCCCTTATTTCGGGCGCTATTGTTTTAACCAGTATGCTGGTGGGGTGGTTGGGATCTTACCTTTCTCTCAAACAATTTTTAAGATGAAATTTTGCAAAAAAAACAGAGGCTTCCGAATTTCATCCCTGGTGATTGGCTGCCTTTTGGTTTTTTCTGCCGGTCAAATTCTAAAGGCCCAGGATCAGTCTCCCCAAATTGAAGAAATCAAAAAAAGGGCCAAAGACATAGACCGGGAAATTGAGAAGGGCAAGGTAAAAATTCAAAAGTTTACTCACAGGGAAGCTGATATTATTCAGCGGTTAAATCAGGTTGATTTGATGTTAAATCAATCAAGGAAAAGGATTTACGCCCTTGGACGGGAAATGACCCTGATCGAAAAAAAGATAACCGCAACAACAATGGCATCCGAAGGTTTCAAGCAACAAATTAAGGCCAGTGAGCCATACGTAGCCAGCCGCATAGTGGCCTTATACAAATTGAACTGGCTGGGCCAATTCCATATACTGGCTTCGGCCGAGAGCCTGCACGAATTGTTGCTGCGCAAAACGGCAATTGAACGCATCCTGACCTATGACCAAAAAGTTATCAAAGCGCTCGTAGACAATCAGTCGAGCCTGAAAAAGGTGCAAGCTCAACTGGAAAGCCATAGGGATGTAAAGCGCCAGCGGGCCGCCGAGTACCAAAAGCAAATCGAGCGGATGGCAAATGAACGCGCCAAACGCACTGCATTGCTGTCCCGGGTGCGCAAAGAAAAATCTGCCCAGCTGCTTGCGATTGAGTCTTTAAAAGAAGCGGCCCGCAATCTGGATCACAAAATAAATAATTTAAGCACCCAATTGGCCTCACTCGATCCGAATGAATATTCCGGAGGTGAACCGTTTCAGGCGTATAAGGGCTTGCTTAAAATGCCGGTTAAAGGTAAAATAATAAGTCTTTTCGGTAAGTATAAAAATACCCGCTTTAATACGCTGAATTTTCGCAGCGGCATCGAGATTCAAACCGAAAGAGGCGAACCCATTCAAGCGGTCTATGCAGGTAAAATTCTTTATGCCGATTGGTTTAAAGGATATGGAAACATGATTATTATTGATCATGGGGCCAGTTACTACACAGTATATGGCCATATTGAAGAAGCCTTCAAAACAGCAGGAGATGTGGTCGAGGCCGGTGAGGTCATGGCAACCGCCGGCGATACCGGATCCATCAATGGTCCAAAACTTTATTTCGAGATCCGGCATCATGGCAAACCTTTGGACCCGGTGCAATGGCTCGAAACAGGATAGTGTCGCGTCCTGCAAAAATGTAACAAAAGTCATAATAACTATGGTTTCAGTGTTCAGGTGTCAGGAAGATATAGAGGACAGAGCACAGAAAACAGAGGACAGATGACACGGGGCAGAAGGTTTCTGTTTTCTGTCTTCTGTCTTCTGTTTACCGACACCCGGCGCCTAAAATAAAATCGTGTTTTGTAAATTATCTGCGGAACGCGATCCTGATACGAAATTTGTACTTAATTTAAGGAGTAACTAATGAACTCAAAGAAGATCCAGCACGTAAAACTTTGGATGGTAATGGTAGCCGCTGTGGTTTTTTGGACTATCGGAGCCGGCTTTTTTGGTGATCTTGCCGCCAAAAGTGATGAGACCTACGAAGGGCTAAAAATTTTTGCGGATGTAATTCAACTTATTGAAAAAGAATATGTTGATGATGTCGATTCAAAAGAACTTATCCAAAATGCCATCCAGGGCATGGTTCAAAGCTTAGATCCCCACTCTGCGCTATTGCCGCCGGAAGCGTTTGAAGATTTGCAAATAGACACCAAAGGAGAATTCACCGGGATTGGAATCCATATCACCATGAAAGATGGATTTGTCACCGTGATCTCGCCTATCGAGGATACCCCCGCCTATGAAGCCGGAATCAAGGCTCAGGATCGAATTGTCAAAGTCGATGGCAAGCCGATCAAAGATTTGCGGGAGGCCGTAAATATGATGCGGGGACCTAAAGGCACTAAGGTTTCGGTTTCGATCATGCGCGCGGGTGTTAAAACACCGATTGATTTTGAACTGATTCGCGATGTCATTCCCGTCGTTAGTGTCAAGGCCCTCAAACTTAAACCCGGCTATGGCTATATTCGCTTGTCGCAATTTTCGAGCACCACCACCGAAGAGCTCGACGAGGCCTTGAGTAAAATAGAATCGGGCGAAGTTCCATTGAAAGGGCTCATTTTAGACTTGCGCAACAATGGTGGGGGACTGCTCAATGCGGCCATTAAAGTGAGCGATATTTTTCTGAAAGAAGGCAAAATTTTATCCATCAAGGGACGCGGCACAAAGAATACCAAAGAGTATATGGCCACAGCGGATTCGGTGAACCGTAATTACCCGATGGTTGTGCTAATTAACGGGGGCACTGCCAGCGCCTCGGAAATCGTGGCGGGAGCCCTGCAGGACCAAAACCGTGCCCTGATTCTGGGCACAACCTCTTTTGGGAAAGGATCGGTCCAAACAGTAGAAACCTTACGGGACGGTTCCGGCATTAAGTTAACCATCGCCCGATATTACACCCCCAGCGGCCGCTCGATTCAGGCCAAAGGAATCGAACCGGACATCGTCTTAAAACACAAGCGTCTTGATATCAAAGATTTACAGGAAGAAGGCCTGTTAAAAGAAAAAGACCTTCTAAATCACCTTGAAGCCGAGCCGGGAAAAAAAGAGGACCTAAAGCCCGATAAGAAAGAATCAAAACCGGAAGCCCGGGAAATGGAATTCAGAGTTGGCCCGCTGAGCCTCGAACAACTTCAAACAGACAACCAGATCATGCGGGCTCTTGAAATCCTTAACAGTTATGACATTTTTAAGAGTTTAAATAGTTGATCCAGAGGGCCAGGTATCCCTTTCCCTTCCATTTTGCTGAGAGCCATAGGCCACCGATTTTGGATTGAAGACCCGGATTTCAATACCATCTCAATTTAGCAGATGTCTTGAAAGTGGGGTTTGGGCTTGGCGGCAGTTTCACCCTGTTGGGCTGCGGTCAGCATAACCGGTGATGGGTTACCGAACGCAGGGCTATAGGATAATGCTCCTCTAATTGATAGCGCTTAAATGGCTAAACGAAAACCAACCCGAAAAAAGAGACGTTCCCCCCAAAAACGCAAAAAGACCCCTCTTAAAAATTCCCTTTCAAAGGCTTTTGCCGGACTGGCGATTCTTGCAGTGCTGGTCGTCGCAATTGGATTTATCGTCTATCATCTGGCGCCGCCTGAAAAGCCCTCGCCGGCATTGTCTGTCTCTAAATCGACGCAAGCCAAGGAAAAACCGCTCAAAAAAAAGCCGGCATTTGAAATCTTCCCTGAAGAGAAGACACCGGCCCGTGAGCCACTGGCAAAAATTGATATTCCGAAGTCAATCCCTAAACCCAGGCCGGTGCCATCAGGAAAATTGCCCCGGGTCGCACTCATTATCGATGATCTGGGTTATGACCGAAAAATGGCCGAAAAATTTTTGGGTCTCGATATTAATTTGACCTTCTCCATTCTGCCGCATAGCCCCTTTCAAAATAAGATTGCCCGCTTAGCGAGTTCAAAGGGTTTGGAAATTATGCTGCATTTGCCGATGGAACCCGTTGAATATCCGGGGGTGAACCCCGGCCCCGGAACACTGCTAAGCTCAATGACACCTGATGAGTTGATCAAACAGCTCGAGGAAAACCTCAATACGATGCCCGGCGTTAAAGGGGTCAACAACCATATGGGTTCAAAATTAACGGCCGAATCGGCCCAGATGTATCAAATTTTTTCCGTTTTGAAGCATCGCGGACTCTTTTTTGTTGACAGCCGTACAACGTCTGATTCTCTGTGCAAACCGTCGGCGCGTCTGTTTCAGGTGCCTTTTGCCCAGCGGGACGTATTTATTGACCACTACCAGAAACCGGATTTTATCCGAAAGCAAATTAAGGAGCTGATCCGTATCGCCAGGTTAAATGGTGAGGCGGTGGGCATCCTGCACCCGCATTCGACGACTTACCGCATATTGCAAGAGATGCTGCCGGATCTGCAAAACCAGGTTCAGCTGGTTCCGGCTTCAAAAATTGTGCGCCCGATTGGATAGGACCCGAAGTGGCAATAACATAAAGGAATAATTGCAAAAAAAAATTCAATCTTGAAAATTGACTTGAAATTCGGGTAGAATAGAAGCATGAACGACAAGGCGTCTCTCTATAACAGCCGTCTCATGAAAATTTATTTGGAATATATCAGCAAGTATCATCCTGATGTAAGTATCGATTCGATTCTGAATGAGGCCGGAATCACCTGGTACGAGGTGGAAGATCCGGCGCACTGGTTTAATCAGGAACAGATCGATCGTTTTCATGAGACGCTGGTAAAAAAGACCAGCAATGCGAATATTGCCAGGAATGCCGGGCGCTATTCTACGACCTCCGCAGCCGCCGGTGCGGTCAAACAGTATGCTTTGGGATTAATGAACCCGACCGCAGTTTACATGATGATAGGAAAGATGTACCCGTTCATGAGTCGCGGGGCCATGGTCAAAGTCAAAAAATTGGGGTCCAACAGGGTGGAGATCACTTCGGTTCCCATGCCCGGCGTTCAAGAAAAACCCTACCAGTGCGCCAATCGAACGGGGGTATTCGAGGCCGCAACGAAATTTTTTACCGATAAACTCGCCCAAATTGAACACCCTTCCTGTTTTCACAGAGGCGATGAATGCTGCCGCTATATCATCAGCTGGCAGAAGATGCCCTACATGCTCTTGAAGCGCATCCGTAATTATTTTCTTTTGTTCAGTGTCCTGACCGCCCTGATCCTATTTTGGGTTATGACCCCGGCGATTTGGAGCTATGTGGTGCTCGCCTTGGCCACGCTCGCAGCAAGCATTTCATTTTATTCCGAATATCTTGAAAAAAAGGAACTGACCCAGACCGTCGAAACCCAAGGAGCAGCCGGGGAAGAACAGATTCTGGAAAGTAATATTCGCTATAATAACGCCCTGCTCGTTCAGGAGATCGGGCAGGCGGCCTCCAAAATATTGACGATTGATGACCTGCTTAGAAGCGTCGTCAGCATAATGGATAAGCGCCTTGATTTTGACCGCGGCCTGATCATGCTGGCAAACGAGGAAAAATCCGTTCTGCGCTATAGCGCCGGTTTTGGCCATACCAAAAAACAGGAGAATTTTTTAAGGGGACTCGAATTTAATTTGAATAATCCGGAATCCAAAGGATTGTTTATCCTGACCATGAGAGAAAGCAAACCGCTTTTAATCCAGGATATCCGCGAAATTGAAGACACGCTGTCTCCCAGGAGTCTGGAGTTTGCAAAACAAATGGGCGGTCAGTCCGTGATCTGTGTTCCAATTGTATATGAACAGGAAGCGCTGGGAATTTTAGCGGTCGACAATATTAAATCCAAAACACCGCTGCGGCAAAGCGACGTAAACCTCTTGATGGGTCTGGGGTCCCAGCTCGCAACCAGTATCATGAACGCAAGGTCCTTTGTAAAACTACAACGGAGCGAAAACAAATATCGCGAACTTGTCGAAACCGCCAACAGTGTTATCCTGCGGATAGAGACGGGAGGTCGCGTTACCTTTTCGAATGAATTCGCCCAGCGGCTTTTTGGCTATACCGAAAATGAAATGCTCGGCAAAAATGCCAAACAGATTATTTTGCCGGCCGGCCGGGCAAACCGTCAGGGTTTTGAAGCCCTGGTCAACGCCCTGCAAAAAAACCCGGACCGGCCGATGGTCAACGAAAACGAAACGGAGCGCCGAAACCGAGAGAAAGTCTGGATCGCCTGGACGTATCAACCGATTTTTAATGAGAAGGGGCAGTTTAAGGAAATTCTGTGCATCGGCAACGACATCACCGAACTCAAGCTGGCGGATCTGGAAAAAAAGGATTTGCAGGCCCAGCTGCAACGCGCTCAGAAGATGGAGGCCATCGGTACTCTCGCTGGTGGTGTGGCTCATGATTTGAACAATATTTTATCTGGAATTGTCAGTTATCCAGAGCTCTTATTAATGGAGATCGATGGAAGCAGCCCCCTTCGAAAGCCCATTTTAACCATTCAAAAATCCGGCGAAAAAGCGGCGGCGATCGTCCAGGATTTATTAACGCTGGCCCGAAGAGGGGTCGCGGCTACAGAAGTCGTTAATTTAAACAGCATCGTTTCGGAATACCTGCTTAGCCCCGAACACGAAAAATTACAAATAGACCATCCCGATGTAAAAGTGGAACGCTATCTGGAAGCCAATCTGTTAAACATTTTAGGTTCTCCGGTTCATCTGTCAAAGACCATAATGAATTTGGTATCCAACGCGGCCGAAGCAATGCTTGACGGGGGCAAAATAATCATTCGCAGCGAAAATCGACACGAGGACAAAAATAAAAATGCATTTGATGAAATCGGTAGAGGCGATTATGTCACATTAACAATTGAGGACACCGGAATCGGCATGGCCCCTGAAGATATTGAACGTATTTTTGAACCGTTTTATACGAAAAAGTCCATGGGCCGCAGTGGTACCGGATTGGGAATGGCGGTGGTGTGGGGCACGGTAAAAGATCACCGGGGATATATCGATATTAATAGCCAAGAAGGCAAAGGAACGGCCATCACCCTTTACTTTCCCGTCACTCGCCAGGAATTAATTATAGACACAAACCTCGTAAGCCTTGAAGAAATTAAGGGCCGGGGTGAGTCCATTCTCGTTGTCGACGATATTAAAGAACAGCGGCAGATCGCCTCCGAGATGCTGGAAAAGCTGGGATATAATGTAGCCACCGCTGCCAGTGGCGAAGCGGCTGTGAATCACATGCACCATCATTCTGCGGATTTAATGGTGCTGGATATGATCATGGATCCGGGAATAGACGGCCTCGAAACCTACAAGCAAATTACAGCAATTCATCCGGGCCAAAAAACCATCATTGCCAGTGGATATTCTGAATCCGAACGCGTGAAGGCGGCCCAAAAAATGGGTGCCGGACCCTATATTAAGAAGCCGTATTTACTGGAAAGGCTGGGACGCGCGATAAAAGCAGAGCTCGCGAAATAAAATCCATCCTTAAAAACCCAAGAATTCACCACTTCCAAAGGTCAGCCCTTAGAACAAACTCACTTGAACCTATCTCAAAAATGTGGATCAGGGTTTTAGGTTGACCGGTTTAGCCCGTTGAGCCGGTTGAATCGGAAAAGGGTCTGATTTTATTTTTTCGGGCAAACGGGCTAACGGGCCAACAGGCTCAACCCAAATCATGTGAGCATTTTGAGTCGACCCGTAGCACCGCCATGGGCCCTTAGTCCTCCGAAGGCGGATTGAGATAGTTTCATGATGGCGTATCGGTGCGAAGTCGATTGGATATTCTTATATTCTTGAGGGGAAGCTAGGAGGAAACATCCCGCAGCATATTGTATAACGATTTCGGATAAAGAAAGGTAAATTCATAGCGGGCAAAGCTGATGACATCTTTATCCCTAAGCTGCGTGGGCTTTTTGCCCAATCGCGATCCGTTTAACTTGGTGCCATTGGTGGAACCGGTGTCTCGAATGTAATAGGCCCCATCCTCAATATCAATAATGGCATGGCGCTTGGAAATGGCATAGTCCGGCATAATCATATCGTTGCCGTTGATGCGTCCAATATAAAAAGCGCCGCGCGGCGTCGCCGGATATTCGCCTTTAACCATCGGGTAAATCGCGTGTTTTAAGCTTTCGGAAGCTGAAATTGAAGCACCTTGACTTTTGGATGGTTCAAAAATTTGAGTCGTGTTAAGGGTATCAGTCGTCGTTCCGGCACTGGATATGATACCCGACTTAATCGCAGAACCGACGAGCACAGGGCGCCGAACAAATTGAGTGAACGCTTCGAGTTCTTGTTCCTGGGCCAATTTGCGCAGGGATGCCAGGCTAACCCTTCCGGATGCACTTAGCATTTTGGCGATCTCCCCGAGGGATTTGACCTTACCGGAGTTCCCTGATGCCACCACCGAAGGGGTCTGATTATTTTTTTGCTTTTTAAAGCGGGCGAACGTTTTCCCCAGCATTTTTGCGCTCCTCTATAACGACTCGATTCCCAGTATCAAATCCTTTGCTACAAAATTCCGAGAATGATAAAATCATTAAGTTATTACAGTATATTATGTCAGAAAGACCTTCAAAAGTCAAGAATCGGTCAAAGTGCTAAAAATTACAGGGTCTTAGATAAGTGCCTGCAACAATGATTTTAACAATCCACAAAAATTACAATTAATGTGCTAACTAGTATATCGGCTATTGGGGGAAAAAATTTAGGTTGTTTAAACAGATTTGATTGACTCTGATCGCACAGCTTAATAAGATATGTACCTGCAATGAAATTTTTTCTGAACATTACATTAGTCCTTATCACGCTTTTTGCCTGCTTTGCTGAAAATGTCTACCTTGCCTTACGTCCCCCCAAAGCCGAAAGCAAAATAATGCTCACGATAAGAGCCCGCCAATCCTTCAACTTTGATCAGAAAAAAGCACTGAGTTCAAAAAGAATGCAAGCCTTTTCGGAGTTTGTTCCGGTATTTAAATATGTTCCCGCCGAGGTTGAAGCATCCAAGAAAAAAATGGAGGCTCTGATCAAAGAATTTTTATCATTTCGGGCCCAAAAGAAAAAAAGAATCGATGACTTTATAACGAAAACCCATTCAGAACTCGGTGTGGAAGTTTCCAGGGAAACACTGACCAAAGTGCTCCGGTATCGGGATCTCAAAAAACTGCTGGAGGGAATTTTAACAATTCAAGAAACCATCCTTCAGAACAGAATTTTGCCCGGCCCCCAACATCTGAAAGGGAAAAAAACCATTGAGATCCATGACCCCGCACTCGCAGCTCCGGTGATTACCCCCATTGATGAATTGATATCCCTGGACAAAGCCCGATTCTCGATGGAGCAAAAGGTCCAGCGGCTCTTTTGGCAAGTGAATGAATCGATCCTAAATCCCGTTCTCAAGATCTGCCAGGCGACCCTGCTGCCAAACTTAGAATTCGACCATAAAGAAAACGCCAGACGACTGGACAAGATTCAACGCCAATATCCGATTCAGACCCTTCGCTTTCAGGCGGGTGATATTTTAATACCGCTTCGAAAGCAGTTAAATGAACAGGACGTATTGTTGCTAAACGCCTTTCAAAAACAGCAAATTAGGGAGATCTATCGTAACGTACCGTGGAGCCTGTTTACTGTTTTGTTTATGGTTATGTTTTATAATATATTCCTTTCAAAGATGCTGGCAACAGGATCGCACAAAGCACCGCCGCAACGTCCTCTGCTTTCATTGCTGCTTTTGTGTATATTTATTTTAAAAGGATGCCTTCTGCTCACCCCGTTGCCGATCTATGCCATGCCCTTCGCTTTTCTGCCTTTGCTGGTGATCTCATTAAACCATGGAAAGCTCGCGGCCACCGGCACCGCTGTTGTGGGAACTATTCTGGTCAGTTTATTTGCCGGACCCCAGTACCGCATTATGCTCTATTTTATTTTCGGTGGACTGACCGCCGTACTGGTATCCGCCAATATCCAGAAGCGCTGGCACATTATCTTACCTTCTCTGGGCGTGGGTCTGGTCAACAGCATCAGTGTGCTGGCCTTCAGCTTAGACTGGCAAGCTGCTTTTCCGGCTGCCGCCAGTCTACCGAACATCAGTTCACTTCTTTCGAAAGGGGCTTTCAATGCCGATTTGATAGAGCGCCTGGGCTGGGCTTTTGCCGGAGGTCTGGTTGCCGGACCTTTAGCGCTGCTGTTATTACCCCTGCTTGAAATCAGCTGGGATACGGCCTCAACATTTAAACTCAACCGATATACGGATTTGCAGCGCCCGCTGATGCAGAAACTGCTGAAAGAGGCCCCCGGCACCTATCAACACTCCATGGCCGTAGCCTATCTGGCGCATTCGGTGGGCGAAGCCATCGGAGCCAATTCCCTGCTTTTGAGGATCGGCGCTTACTACCACGACATCGGAAAGATGGAAACACCTAAAAATTATATCGAGAATCAATACAACAGCGAAAATCCGCATGATTTATTAGATCCGTGGGAAAGCACCGAGCTGATCATCAACCATGTAAAAAATGGCGTAAAAATGGGCATGGGGTCCAGGCTGCCCAGAGCTTTGGTGGATTTGATTCTGCAACATCATGGAACCCAGCTCATCGAATATTTTTATGGTATCGCCGCTAAAAATCGAACCAGGGTTACGCTAAACAAAGCGGACTTCAGATATCCGGGGCCCAAACCCCAGAGCAATGAAGCTGCCATACTCATGATCGCCGATGCCGCGGAGGCTGCATCACGCTCAATGCAGGATCCCACCCGCAGTAAGCTCGATAAAATGGTCCAATTAATTGTCGGCCAAAAGATTGCTGACGGGCAATTCAGCGAGTGTAACCTGACCACGCGCGACATCTTCAAAATGGTTTGTACCCTTGGAGATGCCCTGGAGGCTTCGCTTCATTCCCGGATCCGCTATCCATGGCAGGAGAAAGCAAAAGTAAAAAAGAGAACCCGCTGGACGGTTGGAATCGGCGAAAAAGAGCCCGAACCCCGCAGTTCTTTTAAGATGTAGTCTCGCAATAAACCATTAAATAAGTGACTAAAGTGAACTAAAGTTGGAAGTGCCTAAAGTTAAGGTGTCGCTGCGCTCCATCTTTTAATAAAAATGACAGAATTCCTTAACTTTAGCGCACTTGCGTTAATGCATTTTTAAGACAGCTTCTCAAAGGAGAGCTGATGGCATATAGTCTACTGGAAGGCAACGAAGCAATCGCCCGCGGTGCCATTGCTGCCGGTTGCCGTTTTTATGCGGGTTATCCCATTACACCGGCGACCACCATTTATCACACCATGCTCAACCTGCTGCCCTCTGTTGATGGCATTTGCCTTCAGGGCGAAGATGAAATCGCTTCGATTGGATTTTGCCTGGGGGCATCCATGGCCGGGATGAAGGTGATGACCGCCACCTCGGGACCGGGAATCAGCCTGTACAGTGAAAACATATCATTTGCGCTGGGCAGTGAAATTCCGATTGTGATTGTTGATGTACAGCGATTGGGGCCTTCTACCGGATCGGCCACCCGGGGGGCCGATGGAGATATTAACTTTTTGCGCTGGGGAAACAGTGGGGGCATGCCGGTCATTGTTTTAGCACCGGTAGATGTGAATGACTGCTTTACCTTGACCATTCAGGCCTTTAATCTGGCTGAAAAATTTCGCTGTCCGGTATTTATTGCTTCCAATAAGGAAATTGGAATGACCCGGGAAAGCATTGATTTGGATGGGTTGAACCTTCCCGATCTTATTAAACGAACCCCGGCTCCATCCAAGCCGCCGTTTCGGCCCTTTCAGGCAGACACGGCCCAAACAGTCCCGGGCTTTCTTCCGATCGGCGATAGCGTATTGGTTCGACAGACCTCCTCGACCCATGGCCCGGATGGATATATCACCACTGATGCCGATGAAATTGCCCGCAGCCAGGAGCGTTTAAAGGCTAAGCTGTTATCAGCGGTTGACCAGCTTACATTCCATGAAACGTTTAAACGGGACGATGCCGATACCCTCTTAATAAGTTATGGTGTCACCGCCCGCGCGGCAAAGGCTGTTTTCAATGAACGCGACCGACAGGGCAAACCCGTTTCTTTATTAGTCCTGAAAACATTATGGCCGGTGCCCGAGCCCCTCATCCGGCAGGTCGCCCAATCCGTCAAGCGGATTGTTGTGGTCGAGATGAATATGGGGCAATATGTCCGCGAAATAAAACGGATCCTGCCGGAAAAACAAATTGATTTTCTGGGCCAAATGGACGGACGGCTGATCAGGCCTGCACAAATCACCGAGGTCATCGACAGTGAATAGTTTTTTAAATGCTGAAAGACCGCCTGTTTTTTGTCCGGGGTGTACCCACGAACGCATCACCCACACGCTGGATCATGCCTTTCAGAATATGGGCCTGGCCGGGCATCAAATCGTTATCGTCAGTGACATCGGCTGTTCCGGCCTGTTCGACACGTTCTTCCACACCCATGCATTCCATGGCCTGCACGGCCGGGCCCTGACATACGCGGCCGGCCTAAAAATGGCACGGCCGGAATTGAAAGTGGTGGTCACCATGGGAGACGGGGGGCAGGGCATCGGCGGCGCCCATTTGCTCGCGGCGTGTCGCCGTAATCTGGATCTAACGCTGCTGATTTTAAACAACTTTAATTTCGGCATGACCGGCGGCCAGTTTTCAGCCACGACCCCGCCGGATGCGCAGTTAGGCTCCGGTTTTTTAAACCGGTTGGAGCGCCCCTTGGATATTTGTGAAGTCGCCCGCAGCGCCGGCGCCCCGTATGTCAGGCGATGCTCGGGTTTTCGTAAAAATCTTGCCGAAGAAATTCAAGGCGCCATTGAATATGACGGGTTTTCCGTAATGGACATCTGGGGAATCTGCCCGGGCCGCTACACGAAAAAAAACCGCCTTAATACGAAGATGATGGAAGACGCCCTGGCCAAGTTGCCCGCGCTGGAGGGCATTGTGGCTGAAAATATCCGCCCCGAATACGGGCAGCAATATCGTAAAATGGCCGCCACCCAGAAAAAAGTCGGCCGGCCGGCGGTCATCAAGGCCCAACATCAGGCGCCCCAGACCGGCCGCCAGGAGGTCATTCTGCTCGGCAGTGCCGGCCAGCGCGTCATAACCGCCGGTGAAATTCTGTGCATTGCGGGGCTGACGGCCGGTCTGCGGACCACCCAGAAAAATGAATATAACATTACGGTGCTCAGAGGCCCTTCCATCAGCGAATTAATTTTATCCCCTGAAGAAATCGATTACACCGGAATTGAAATGCCGTCTGTGGTGATCGCCCTTGACCCGGAAGGGGTCGACCGGCGTCGCAGCCTGTTTAAACGTTTGGAAAAAGATGTGCTCGTCATTCAAATCAGCGGCGTGACGATCCCCGCCGGCAAAGCCCGCATTCATCTTGTCGATCTTAAAGATCAGGGCATCAAAGGCACGGACCGCGCCCTGGCGTCTCTGGCGGTGCTGGCCAAGTTGAAGAAGGTGATTCGACCCGAAATGCTGGAAGCGGCTTTAAGGATAAGATTTAAGGGCAAGATTTTAAAATCATCCCTGGAACTGATTGATCGGGTTAAAATTGGCCAATGGATCTAGGGTCATTTCCCGCAAAAATGTTACAAAGGTCGTATTACGATGGTTTCAGGTGTCAGTGTTCAGGTGTCAGGCAAAATAGCGCGTAGCTGATAGCTCATGGCTCATAGCTTGAAGGCTGGGAGGCCTGGAAGCTTTCGCGCTTTCAAGCCTTCCAGCTTCCCAGCCTTATGGCTTCCAAGTCTATCCGCCCTTTTTTGAACCCTGACACCCGAAACCTGACACCTATTTTTGTAAATTACTTGCGGGACGCAACACTAGGTTTCGCCGGTGGCCGGCTTAGCCTGAACTTTCTTTTTAATCCTGGCCGATTATAGATTTTACGGTGCTCTGAATTTATAAACGCCCTGCGATATGACGCGTTAAATTTATAAGCAAGGATCGTCGTAACAAGATTTTTGGTTGTAAAAAGCGTGCCTATTGTTCTTTTTAGCGTCTGCCAAAACCCGTAATATATTGTCCGTATATACGTAAAACCCTCATAAACATCCTCAACAGACATTTTTCCCGGTTTATATACCATTTTTGTAAGCCGATAATCTTCCCAGGCTTTTGGGAAATCTAGATTTAAAATGCGGCCATCATTTAATAGGTCTTTCCACAGCTGCGTGCCCGGCAGCGGGGTCGGCTTGGTAATTTGTAATACATCCATGCCGGATGACTCAACAAATTCTAAGGTTGAATGAAATACAGACAGGTCGTCGTCGTCGCAGCCCAGCACAAAAGCGCCAATTACAGCGATACCTGCCGAGCGAATCCTTGAAATCAACTCATCGTATTTATCCTGCTGGAGCCGTTTCAAGTTAAGGCCTTTTTGATAAGATTTTAGGCTCTCGGGATTCACGGATTCAAACCCGATAAATAAAATTTTTAATCCCCCCCTGGCCGCTATTTGAATCAGTTCCAGGTCTTCTCCGAACTGTATGGAGGCCTGGGCAAAAAAAGTTTTTTTTATTCCTTTTTCGATGATTCTCGAAAAAAAGAGTCGCGCCCAATCTCTATCTTCTTTGCTGTATCCAATCAAGTTATCGTCGGTAATCATCACTCTCTTGTGAGGTATCTGTCCTAATTCTTGGACGACATCTTCAAGGCGGCGGCGCCTAAACCGCCTTCCATTAAAGGCGGTTACGGAACAAAAAACACAGTCCATCGGGCATCCACGGGATGTCTGGATACTGCCCCAGGTATAGTAATCGTTTCGAAGTATATCGCGCCTGGGTATGGGTAAATGCTCCAAACCCGGCCAGGAGCCCTGGTACTGCCTTTTCAGCGTCCCCGCCTCAAAATCTTCAAGAACCTTTGGCCAGACACCCTCGGCTTCTCCAACAACAACAGCATCGCAGTAATTCATGGCTTCTGCGGGCATCATCGACACATGAATACCGCCCATGACAGTTGTGATACCCTGTTCCCGGTAAATTTGAGCAATCTCATAACCCCGGCTCACTGAAGAAGTGTAGGATGTTATGCCAACAATATCCGCTTTTTGAAATTTGAAGGGCTCGATATTTTCATCTATGACCTCAATCTTGTAATGATCTGGAGTCAGCGCTGCCAGATAAGGCAGATTAAGCGGCGGCCAGGCAGTCGATCGAATGTTGCCAAGTCCCTTGTGTTTATTTGATGCATTTATGAGCAGCAGTTTAAGCATGATGTTTTATTTAATTATTGACGCGTTTCGAGTTTCGCGTTGCGGGTTGCGGGTTAAAATATTGCAAACTAAACTCTGCCGTGCATAACCCGCAACTCGTAACCCGTAAAACGCAACGAAAGAGCGAACCCAACACTCCATTACGCCATTGTCAACGTCGATCAATTATGGGGATGCACTATTTTCACCTAAATTGAGCATCACTTGCCTTATTGCCGTATGACTCGAGTGGATCTTATTTCATCACCTGCACGACATCAAACTCTCTGTCTTCAAAAATAAACCGCTTGGACACGGGGGGTTGACAGCGATCAAATGCGATGACAACCGTCTCATCAAGCCACCTTAAAAAGCGCGAGGTCGCCCGGCGTGATAAAACACACTTTACCCAGGTAAACGCTCCACCAAAGCGGGTGATGTGCTGCCGCTTATCAAAAGCCGGCAACCCGGCCTTCTGAGCCGCACGCCAGTAATACGCATATGTTGTAATAATCAGAAGCATGGCCGCTCCCCGGGCCAGAGAGATGCGCGGCGCTGTTAGAGATTCAATAAAGATCCGAAACTCCGGGGCCTGACGCAGGGCCCGCAGTACCAGTTGGGAGCGCACCTCACGAATACCCTCTTCGCGGCGGACACCTTCCAGGCCCGGTAGATCCGGATGGTAAAAGATCCCCCTCTGGTAGTCTTTTTCCAGATCCCGCGTAATGTTGGCCAGTTGAATCACCTCACCGATCACCGCGCAGGAGCGCAGCCGCACGTCGCTGACTTCCGGCGAAAGCCCTTGATCCAACCGCTGGACTTCTTCTGCAAAAAGAATGGGGGTACCGAGCACATGCCAGCAGTAGCGCGAAAGCTGTCCCGGCGTCTGCAGGACCCCGCCCTGTTCAGCAAAAATGCGACTGGACCAGATCATGCCTTCACCCATACGCTCTACAAGCCGGCGAATGGCTTCCTGCTGAGGGGCTGGTAATCGATCAAAGTTCCGATCAATAAGCGCTGCCTGATTCACCAGCAGCAGATGCGTGCTTTCACGCGCATCGTTGCTAAGGCCGGGATCGAGGGTCGGTGCCGGTTTTAAGGCTTTACGGTCGGCAAAGCGCTCGACAAAGCGTTGTAATGCCTGTTGCTGTTCCTCAACCGTGGGCAGAAGATCTTCATAGGTGTCCAGCATTCGGCAATAAAGATAGGCGACGGCCAGCGCTCGCCGCAGGCGCGGCGGAAGAAAAACGATCACAAGGGAAAATGTGCGCGCGGCATGTGGTAAGATCTGCCATAAAAATTGTTCGGGATCCCTGATCTCCCGAAGTTTGGACAGGGGCGGCCGTCTTCGGTTTGCGAATAAATTAATGAGAATGGGTCCCAGCAATGCAACCTCTTTTGTCGGGCAAATCGGCCCAGATCGGATTTTCCCTCACGAAAACCAAAGGCCCGAACTTGCGCGTCAGTCGGGCCTTTGGTCTTATCTCGCCTGCACAGGAGCTGAATGCTATATCATTCTAATACGATCAGGACTTGATTGGTGGAGACCTTATCGTCCACTTTGACTTTGATTTCTTTTACCTTCCCGGCCTCCGGGGTCGGAATGGCATTCTCCATTTTCATGGCTTCAAGAATCACCACCTCTTGATATTCTAAAACTTCCTCACCTTCTTTCACAAGAATATCGATAATCGTTCCGGGCATCGGAGCCACGATCTCTGTACTCATTCCCTTCTCCTCCCTTTGGTATATCTGAATGTACTTTCCTGAAAGAATCCGTAAGCGCGTAATCGTCCGGTCATTTTATAGTGCCTTGATACTTAATGGCAGATCGAATGTCAAGTTATAAGAGCGCCACGAAAAGGGCTATGGTTTCAGGTTTCAGTGTTCAGGTGTCAGGAAGTCCTATGCTTGCTGCCAAGCTTTGCGCTCTCTGAATGATCCCCATTAATTCTTCCGAATCTTGAAACGCGCCTGCGCGGGTGCAACCGCTACATGCAGAAATGACCTGACACCTGAAACCCGACACCTGGCACCTTTATCTTTGAAAAAGAATCTTGACAATATTATAAAGACTGTTAAAAAAAGATGGTTTAACCGTTCGGACCAAAAACTAATTAAGGAGAAACTCATTATGACAATTCAGAAAGTACTTGTTATCGGAGCCGGCATCATGGGCGGCGGCATCGCCCAACTCTGTGCCCAGCGCGGACTTGATGCTGTGCTTACCGACATCAGCCAGGACCTTGTGGATAATGCCAAAGCGCGCATTGAGGGCGGGCTGGCCAAGAGAGTCGCCGCCGGCAAAATCACCGAAGAAGAAAAGGAGGCGGTGCTCTCGCACATCTTTACGGCCAGTGATCTCTCTCCGGCCGCGGAGGCCGACATTGTTATCGAATGCGTTATCGAGGACCTGGAAATCAAGAAAAAAATATTCTCCGAGCTGGACAAACTCGCCCGGCCGGATGTTATCCTGGTAACCAACACGACCTCTCTTTCGATTTCGGCCATGGCTGCAGCGACAGACCGACCGGACAAGGTCGTCCAGATGCACTTCTTTAACCCACCGGTGATCATGAAGCTGGTAGAGATCATGCCCGGCCAAAAAACCTCCCAGGAAACCCTGGATGCAGCCGAAGCCTTCGCTAAAGCGCTGGGCAAAGATCCGGTCGTGTGCAAAAATGAAGCGCCGGCCGGTATTGTCAGCCGAATTCTGGGTCAGCTGCTAAACGAGGCCACCTGGTTGGTGGCTTCCGGCGTGGCTGAAGCAGCCGACGTTGACAAGGCCATGAAGCTGGGTGCCAACCATCCCATGGGGCCGCTGCAGCTAATCGACATGATCGGGCTGGACACACATCGGGCCAAAATGCAAACACTGTACACGGTGCTGGATGACCCGCGCTACAAACACCCCAAGCTGGTGGATGAAATGATCGAAGCCGGCCGCCTGGGCAAAAAATCCGGTAAAGGATTCTACCAATATGGTGATAAGTGATGGGTAAAAACATTTTATTTAAAATCGACGGCGCAATCGCAAAACTGACCCTTAACCGGCCCGATAAACGCAATGCGGTCGATAACGCCACGGTCGAGGAGATCGATCAAGCGCTGGCCCAGGTGGAAAAGAACCCGGGGATACGTGTGCTTATCCTGACGGGCGCCGGTGATAAAGCTTTTGTCGCCGGCGCCGACATCCATGAACTGGACAAACGCGATACCCTGCGGGGTCGCTCGGAAACACGACGGCGCCAGGAGGTTTATACGCGGATTGAGCAGTTAGAGATCCCGTCCATCGCCGCCATCAACGGGTGGGCCCTGGGGACCGGTCTTGAACTCGCTATGGCATGCACGCTGCGCGTGGCGTCGTCGAAGGCCGGATTGGGCCAACCTGAAGTCAAGTTGGGTATTACACCGGGTGCCGGCGGCACCCAGCGATTACCAAAGCTTGTCGGCATGGGACGGGCCATGGAGATGATTCTCACCGGCGATCCGATAAAAGCTGATCAAGCCCTTGCGATAGGCTTGATCAACAGAATCGTCGAACCCGATCAGCTGATGGAAGAAGTCGAGAATCTGGCGAAGACCTTGGCCTCTCGCCCAAGACTTGCCCTCCAGTATGCCAAAGAAGCGGTTTTGCGTTCCGGAGAAGGCTCCCTGGCCGAGGGACTCGCGCATGAGTCTTACCTGCACGCGCTTTCCTGCGGCACCCAGGACAAAAAAGAAGGTGTGGCTTCCTTCCTTCAAAAACGTGACCCCAAATTCACGGGACAATAAATCGCATACCCACGGCATGCTGCCTAGTGTTGTGTCCCGCAAGTAATTTATAAAACACGGATTAGTTTTATCAACGTTATTCGTCTTTTTCTATGTGTCAGGAATAAATAGGTTTCGGGTTTCAGGTGTCAGGAAGATACAGAGGACAGCAGACAAAAGGCAGACGGTTTTTTCCCTCAGTCATCTGTTTGCTGACACCCGACACCTGACACCTGAAACCATAGACATTGTTTAAAGAATTCAATTGGACCAAAATATCCCACATGAATTTTGTAACTTATTTATAGGATACAACACCAGATCGTTTCTGAATTAACATCCCGCTGTTAACGCGAAAAATTCAGATGGAGCGTTGAACGATGAAACCCTATTTTAATAAAATGAAGGAATTTGGACAGGAGCTCAAAGAAGGACAAATTAAAAGTACTGCGGGCAGTGTTAAAGAGATCCAGAAAGTCGAAGCCCAGGTGGCAGAGGCTGTTGAAAAGGTCAAAAATGCCGGTATGCCGACCGAAAAGATTAACGCCCGGGGGCAATTAACCGTGTGGCAGCGACTTCAGTACCTCATCGACCCGCATACCTGGTGTCCATTGCATACCCTGTTCAATCCGGAGAATAATGCCGAAGGCACGACCAACGTCATTGACGGTCTTGGAAAGATTTCAGGTAAATGGGCCGCGATTGTCGGTTTTGACAACAAGGTCTTTGCCGGTGCCTGGCTCCCGGGGCAATCCGAAAATATTTTAAGAGCCACCAACCTCTCAAAACGATTGAACATCCCCCTGGTCTGGCTGGTAAATTGCAGTGGCGTTAAGTTGACCGAGCAGGAAAAATTTTACGCCAGTCGACGCGGTGGCGGCACTACTTTTTTCAGACACGCCGAACTGGAGCAGCAGGGCATACCGATACTGGCCGGAATCTACGGCACCAACCCGGCGGGCGGCGGGTACCAGGGCATCAGCCCCACCATTCTGTTTGCTCACAAAGATGCCAATATCGCGGTCGGCGGCGGCGGGATCCTAAGCGGTATGTCTCCCAAAGGTTACTTTGACCTGGAGGGTGCCGAACAGCTGATTGCGGCTGCCAAACAATTCAAAGTCGAACCGCCCGGATCGGCTAAAGTACACTACGACGAGACCGGGTTTTTCAGGTATGTCTTTGAAACCGAAGAAGCGGTTTTAGACGGAATCAAAGATTATATGAAGGATATGCCGGCATACAAGCCTAAATTTTTCCGGGTCGCCGAGCCCAAAGAGTCCCGCTTTCCCCAGGAAGATCTTTATCACCTGATCCCTTTTAACCAGAAAGCCATGTATAATTTTGAAGAGATCCTGGCGCGCCTGGTCGACGGCAGCGAGCATATGGAATATCGACCGGATTACGGGCCTGAGGTCTACACCGGACTGGTCAAAGTGGACGGCTTTCTCATGGGTATAATCGGCAACCGGCAGGGATTTTTTGGTGAGGATTATCCTGAATACGCCGACTATCCTGGAATCGGCGGCAAACTCTATCGTCAGGGCTTGATTAAGATGAACGAGTTTGTCACCCATTGCGGCCGCGACCGGGTACCGATCATCTGGTTCCAGGATACCAGTGGTATCGATGTGGGCGATATTGCCGAAAAGGCGGAGCTATTGGGGTTGGGCCAGGCGTTGATTTATTCGATTCAGCAAACCGATGTACCTATGATGCTGGTCCTTTTAAGAAAAGGAACTGCGGCAGCTCACTATATCATGGGCGGCCCTACCGCCAACCGGCACAACGCATTCACCCTGGGAACACCCACCACCGAGATATACGTGATGCACGGTGAAACCGCGGCGGCGGCCAGTTTTTCGCGCCGATTGGTTAAAGAAAAAGATGCCGGCCGGCCGCTGGAGCCGGTAATTGAAGAAATGAACAGACTGGTTCAGGAATATTATGACAACTCACGGCCGACATATTGTGCCCAGCATGGTCTGGTGGATGAGGTCTCCAAAATGACCGATATTCGCCGGTACCTGGCGGCCTTTGCCGGTGCGGCTTATCAAAATCCCAAATCCATCTGTCCGCAGCATCTGATGATGTTGCCGAGGATCATCAAAGGCTAAGAACGCATCTCAAAGATGCGTTCTATTTAATTTAACCGCCGAGTGGAGACTTTCGCAGAAATTTTATCTTGATATGGTTGAAGTCTTGGATATCTGCAGCTAAAATATCAGTATAGTGAATGATTTTTATTATCGCGAAGCGATTGCTGTTTTTGGCCGAGCAGGTCGCTCGGCCAAAATGTCTGCGTTGTCTGCGCATGGCCTGCCGCGGCGAAGCCTCGTGCGAAGACGGGTATGCGGTTCAAAAATATGAAATATAGCTTACTTCGATCATCAAATATTATCGCTTTCCTGCTGACACCCCTCGCCATAATTTTGGCAACATCCCCGCATGCATTTGCAACAGCCGAAAAGGCGTACAACGACATTTCTCAGGTGGCAACCCTGTCCTCAGCAGATGTTGCCAATGGCCAGGTCACCGCGCTTGAAATTAACCTCAGCAAGCTGGGCCCCGCAGCAGCCAATCCCAAAGCCCGGTTTCGCCAAAATGACATTGCCTTTTTCCAGCACCCGCTTAAGCCCACCGGAATCTTTTGCGGACTGATCTCAATTCCTTTAAGTGCAACACCGGAAAATGCGGTCATTAAACTGGAGTGGACGGATTCCCGGGGTCATCAGGCCGCAAGCATTCTTTTGCGTATCCTGGATGGAAAATACAAACGTGAGACCTTAAAAGTCGACTCCCGGCACGTAACGCCGAGCAAAAAGAATCTGCAGCGGATCAAACGCGAAAAAGAAGAGATCCGACGCATCTATTCAAGCAGCAGCGACACCCGGCGTTGGTTCGGCAGTTTTAAACGACCCCTTGCAAGCGATACCACCAGTCCCTATGGCACCCGCCGATTATTTAACGGTCAGCATCGAAGCTACCACAGCGGCACTGATTTTCGAGCAAATGTCGGCACCCCCGTCTATGCATCCAATTCCGGAATCGTCAGATTGGCCAGAAACCTTTTTTATTCCGGCAATATCGTGATCGTTGACCACGGCATGGGCGTCTTCACCAATTATGCCCACTTGAGCAAGATTCAGGTCGTTGCCGGCCAGGTCATTGCAAAAGGTCATCAAATCGGGCTGAGCGGCGCCAGCGGACGTGTCAGTGGACCTCATCTTCACTGGGCCGTAAAGGTAAACGGCGTTTATGTGGATCCATTGCAATTTCTAAGCGTTATCGCCTCCCTGCTTGGGCAGGAAGGTTAGAACGCACGCACGCATAAGTTTAGACCCGTTTCGCTATCGACTCATTTCTAATGGTATTCGGCTTTTCCATGGAAAAAATTGCCCCCTGCTAAGGCACCCTCTTTTCTTGAATAAATGTAACCAATTGAAAATATTAGAATAAAATTTTAAGCCGATTTGGAACAAATATTGCTACTCAATTTAGGATCAAACTTCCGATAAAGGACCAATACGTATCCATGGCATTTAGTGATCTGTATCCCATCAAAATTTATTCCGGCAACAACACCATCGGACGCTTAAATAGTTCCCGCAGAAAATTTGCAAATCGGATTCTATCAAACCAGGGGAATGGCTTTCAAAACATACTGGCGGGATTCCAAGACCAGAATTCCAAGAATATTAATAAAACCAAAGGGTTAACCATTACCGATTACCGGGCCCGACCGGTCATCTCAAAATCACGTTGTCGGCCTCAACTCAAACCGGCAACCGCGGAATTAAAAAACACGGTCACAAACCGATTTTCTGAACATCGGACCCCAGCGGCGATCAACAAAGAGCCGTTTAAAAACCACTCCCTTTCAGGGCAGGATTTAAAAAAGGTTGAGTTTGTTAAAATGCCGGACAAAACTGCCAATCAACAACAGGCGATTTTAACAAACCGCCAAATTATCGCCCAAAATGTTCAAAAAGCGGCTGCAAAATACAATTTGCCGCCGGCGCTGATCAACGCAGTGATCCGGGCCGAATCAAACTTTAAGGCAAAAGCCGTATCTACGGCCGGTGCGCAGGGCTTAATGCAGCTGATGCCGGCCACCGCCAAAGAGCTCGGTGTTAAAAATCCCTTTGATATCGAACAAAATATCGACGGCGGCGCGAAATACTTAAGAAAAATGCTGGATCGTTTTGGCGGGAATGTCAGAAAAGCGCTGGCGGCTTATAACGCCGGCCCGGGAACCGTAATTAAATATAAAGGCCGGGTTCCGTATCCGGAAACCCGGCAGTATGTGAAGCGCGTGCTGCGATTTTCAAGACAGATGGCCTAATCCAATCCAAAAACACATTGAGCAGGAAAAACTCAGGGTACCCGAATGGCGTTTCCGTTTTTGCACTCGGCGTGATTGTCACCATAAGACCGATCAGAAGATCGTTCTTTATAGTTATACGTGATTAAGCCGGTTTGACTTCTGATTTGGACTTCTTGCCCTGCTTTAATCCAGCCTTCAAATACCCTATCCATCCGCTCTCTCTCATTATCTTCATCCCAGGCAATTACGTGCATATCCTTTGTATCGGCCTTAAGCACACAGGTTTGATCATCTGCGGCGGCATCAAATAAGGGGAAAAGACCGGCAATTACAATTGCAAAAACAGTCCATATCGCTAAAGATAACCCTTTCATCGAATCCTCCTCGGATGGTGTCCTCTATTTAATTGGCATAACTCTGATATGATTTTATCTTTAGAATATTATTTTAAAAAAAAGCAACCTCAAACCCACGGGTATGAGAGCCGGCAACAGCGGGGAAACCTGAAGCAGGTATTGGGTTTGGCCGATTCTATCTACTGACACCTGAAGCCATTTTTTTTGTTGACAGTGTCTTGGCATTCAAATATATCCCTCGCTTCTGTTTTAAATGGTCTAATTTAAATCAAAACGCGAAAGTCATTTTAAATATGTTAATGCCATATAACGCGAAACCGCGTTACGATGCCAAAACTCAGATTGCCAAACTAACCGCCATTACCGCTGCTCTGGATATTAAAGATCCATATACCCGGGGTCACGCCCGGCGGGTAGCGGTTTATGCCCGACGACTGGCCGAACGGATTGGCCTGAATCCGGGCGAGGTTGAAAAAATCCGGCTTGGCGGTCTGCTGCATGATATCGGAAAAATCGGTTTGAGCGAGCAGGTTTTAAATAATACCCACAACCGGCTGTCCGCGGATATGCTGATTGAAGTGCGTCAGCACCCTCAAATCGGTGCCGCCATCCTGAAAGATTTTAACTTTCCCAAAGCGGTCATCGATTTTGTCCATTTTCATCACGAAAAAATGGATGGCAGCGGTTATCCCCATGGACTCAGGAGCGACCAGATACCCTTGGGTGCCAAAATAATCAGAGTGGCTGATTGCTTTGATGCCATTACCACCGACAGGCCCTATCAGCAACGCAAAAGCTGGATCGCGGCATTTGGCATCTTGCATCAAATCAGCGGCACCGATCTCAACTCCGAGCTGGTCGAAGCCTTCATGGCCGACATAAAAGATAACGGACTGGCACTATATCAGGGCCGTTCCATTTCGCTATACAGTCCGGTTTTTGACAGTCGTTTTTAACAGATTACTTCTCTAATTTATTTTTTTGCCACTGACCTACGTCGCTGAGCACAATCAGCTTTTAAAAAGATGTGAAGTCCCGCATCTACGGGGCCTCGCCTTGCTCGCATGGCGGGCGTGGGTCGCAACGCACGCAGAGGGCATTATTTTTTGACTGTGGACCGACAAGAAGCCAATGTAAAAATAATTCTGGCCCTAACCCTTATCCACTTTATTGGCGACTTTTATAACTCTTTTATTATCCCCCTGCTGCCGCTTTTTATCGATAAATTTGCTTTAACCCTGGCCCAGGCCGGTTTGGTCACAGGTCTCAGCCGCTTTCTGGCATTTGTGGTTCAACCCCCGGTGGGATATCTTGCCGACCGCCACCCCTCGCGTTTTTTTGCTTTAGGCGGCCCCTTGCTGGTCATGGTGTTTATCCCCCTAACCGGAATTACGTCCTATTTTTGGATGCTGGTCCTTTTCGTATGTCTGGGTTCGGTGGGGTCTTCCATGTTTCATCCAACCGCCGCCGGGATGGTCGAACCTTACGCCGGCCGGCATTTTGGGCTGGCCATGTCCATTTTTGGAACGGGCGGCACGCTTTCGTTTGCCATCGGACCGCTTTTTATCAGCTGGTTGGTCGGTAAATACGGCCTCAGTATAACGCCGTATTCTATGATACTGGGTTTTGCCGTATTGGTTTTTCTCTTCAAAACCGTTCCGGCTCCTCAAGCCAGTAACATAAAGAGTCGCGGTTTTATTGACTCATTTAAGGAAATTTTTGGCCCGGTCTGGCTGCCGATCGTTTTAATCTTGCTGGTGATGACCCTGCGTGCCTTTGTCAGCCAATCGTTTATGACCTTTCTTCCCGTAATGGTTGCACGCCAGGGCTATTCCCTGGTAGCCATCGGCGCCCTGGTCTCTCTGTTCACCGTCGCCGGCGCGCCCAGCGGCCTTTTAGCCGGACACCTTTCCGACCGCATCGGCTTTAGGCTGATATTAATGTCCGCCCTGCTTTTGGCCACGCCCAACATGCTCGCACTCCTTTACCTGCCGGGCAACTGGATTTTTTTATTTGCCTTTTTAGCCGGATTTTTTATTATGGCCCCCCTCCCGTTAGGAGTTGCCCTGGCCCAAAGGCTGGCCCCCCAGGGAAAATCCATGGCCTCCAGCCTTATGATGGGGCTTGCCGTTGGTATGGGCGGATTGCTGACACCTCTGACAGGCAAGCTGGCGGATATCTTTACCATCCAACCGGTATTGGCCGTCCTCGCCATTATTCCCTTATTGACCGCCGTGCTGATTTATTTTCTTTTTAAAAAAGAACCCTCACCGGCTGCGATCTAACTTCATCTGCCGGAAGGCTCTTCATTTCCCCGCAGGATAATTCCTTTTTTACATAGCGCCTGACGATGTCCGGCATCGTTAAGTTTGAATCACGTAAAGAATTTATTGCAAAACCGCAATATGATGAAAAGACAAGCCGAATTATTCGTCAGTTTGCATAAGTGGCTTGATTCCACTCAAAGTTATTGAGATAATAAAAATAGTGTCATGTCCCACAATATGGTTACAAAAGTCGTGTGGTATATTTTAGTGTAGTTGAGTTCTTTAAAGGTTTCTGACCCCAGGCTACTGGCAGCTGGTCTCTTGTCACTGGTTACTGGCTGCTTGTCTCTGGTTCGGCCAGCAGCAAGTAGCAAGAAGCCTAAAATAAGACCATGTTTTGTAAATTACTTGCGGGACACAATACTAGATACCATCCTCATTCTCAAAGAAAGGAGATGGCATGAAATCCATCACCATAATTATTATTTTCGGTTTTGCCTGCCTAACCGCATCCGGGCTGCAGGCCGAAATTTACTCCTGGACCGATGAAAACGGTGTCAAACATTACGGCAACACCCCGCCGGCCGACAGGGCGGCTCAGATAAAAACAGCCCGGGAAATTCCGCCCAGCCCGGAGGTTTCTCAAGGCAGAGTGAAAATAGACGAAGAAAACTTCGAAGCCGTATTTGAGGAGCTGGATAAAGTTGATCCATCTTCAGCAACGACACACAGCACGACCCGGCAAGAACCTTCCCGCCAGGAACGTATTCAAATTGAACAGGAAAAACTGGAAGAAAAACTAGCCTATCTCGAAAATCTCCCGCCGGATGCTTTTGCGAATTCCCGCAGCAGGAATGTGGTCATCGGTCAGTATCAATACCGATTACAACAGTTACAGTCAGATCCGGATAGTTATTTCGACAAATACGGTTCTAGATGAAAGATACACCGGGTAGCATGTCCCCCAAAAATGTTCTCAAAGTCGTGTGGTATATTTTAGTTCAGTTGAGTTTTTGAACTGAGAAAATCCCAAATCACAAAACACAAATATCAAACAAATTACAATGACCAAAATTCAAAATCTCAACTGTTTGGGTCATTGAAAATTGAGATTTGAGATTTATTTGTAATTTGGTTCTTGAAATTTGGGATTTAACGAATCTATCTTTGAAAAAGAAGATTGCTAAAATCAAACCGTGTTTAGTAAATTACCTGCAGGACACAACACTAAGAGAACCAGATGACCCCCGTTGATTTAACAAACTGGCCGCGTAAGGCTGTATTCGAATCCTATCGTGATTGGGAAAGTTTTTTAACCGCATGCAGGAGCTGATGAATGATCCGGCAAGTTTATTCGAGAAATGATTAGAAGCGGTTTCAAAACCACTTCTGAATAAAAGCGACAAAGACCTTTCTCCGACCTTGACATACACCCCACATTTTGACATATCTTCATCCTGAGGACATTTTGATTGTTGATACCGTCATTTTTGCCGAATTGGTTTTCTGCGACCATTATGCTTTCGGTAGATGGCCTGCCATAACATTCTTACCAGCTGAATTGCTTTTGTTATATGATAATTCACCCGAACAGAAAAAAAGCATTCGTACACCCTTAACTTACCCAAAAATATGAAAGGAGGTTCGGTATGGTGAAAAAAATTCTTACGGTTCTTTTCACCCTGGCCCTGGTGTGTGGCCTGACGATCGACACCGCTTCGGCTGCAAACCTCAAGGTCGGTATGGTATTTGATATCGGCGGAAAAGGGGATCAATCTTTCAACGACTCCGCATATCGTGGACTGCAGTGGGCTTCAAAGCTGGGCGTAACGCACGTGGAGATCGAACCCGGTGCGGATGCCGACCGCGAGACCGGCTTGAGAATGATTGCCAGCCAGGGGTTTGATCTGGTGATCGGTGTCGGCTTTCTCTTTACCGATGCCATCAAAGCGGTTGCCGATGAATTCCCCAAGACAAAATTCGCCATCATCGACGGCTTTGTTCCCGACAAACCCAATGTGTCTTCCATGCTTTTTATGGAGCACCAAGGGTCGTTCCTGGTGGGTATTATCAGTGGAATGAAAGCCCAGGCAGATGGAAAAAAGACGGTCGGATTTGTCGGCGGCATGGATATCCCGCTGATCCATAAATTCGAAGCCGGCTATAAAGCCGGAGTTGAGTATGCCTATCCGGGATGTAAAATCCTGAGCGACTATGCCGGAACGACACCCTCGGCCTTCGCCGACCCCGTCAAGGGCAAGGAACTGGCCCTGGCCCAGATTGACCGCGGGGCGCATGTCATCTACCATGCTTCCGGATTAACCGGTGCCGGTGTATACGAGGCCGGCAAAGAGCGCAAAACATACGTGATCGGTGTCGATTCGAATCAAAATCATCTCGGACAGGTTAGTGCCACCGGTAAAAATTACGGTCTGACCAGTATGCTCAAACAGGTGGATGTGGCTGTATATCTGACCATCAGGGATCTCACCAAAGGAAAGTTTAATGCCGGTGTTCGGGTTTTCGGTCTGGGAGATACGGTGGAAATTGACGGACAGACCTATCACGGTGTTTATTATGCCATGGATGAATACAACAAAGACCTGGTCTCCAAGGAAATGATCAATAAGGTCACCGACGCTGAGAAGAAGATCCTGTCGGGTGCAATCAAAGTCCCCGAAAAGTAAAGAAGAGTTTCAGGGTTCCGGGTTCAACGTTCAGGGTTAGGCTTCCGGCCGCTGAGTTTAGTCGATTCGTTAATTGGTCAAATAGTCTATCTTTGGTTAATTCGTCGAATAGTTAAATAGTCAATTAGTTATAGGATTTAAAGCATTTGACGATTTGACTGCTCAACTACTTGACCATTTAACTAAATCTTGAATCCTCTGACTAATTGACAATTCAACCAATCAACTATTTACCTATACCCTCTGACATCTGTATACTGATATCTGACATTCGACACCCCACAAAGTGAGGAGAGGATACCGTGGTGGAGTATGCCGTTGAAATGCACAATATCAGCAAGAAATTCCCCCTGGTATTGGCCAATGATGATGTGACCTTCAGCGTGCAAAAAGGGGAAATACACGCACTGGTTGGAGAAAACGGCGCCGGAAAATCCACCTTGATGAATATCCTTTACGGGCTGCTTCAGGCTGACAGCGGCACCATTGCCGTTGATGGAAAAGCAGCCCGGTTTTTGGGACCCGCCGATGCCATTGCCCGCGGCATTGGAATGGTCCATCAGCATTTTATGCTCATCCCACCGCTGACGGTGGCGGAAAATGTGGTGCTCGGCCAGGAGCCCTCCAAAAAAGGGTTTGTGGACAAGGCCAGCGCCAATAAAACGGTAAAAGCGCTTTCAGACCAGTATGGACTGAAAGTTGATCCGACCGCCAAGGTAGAGACACTCAGCGTGGGTATCGAACAACGCATCGAAATCATTAAGGTGCTCTACCGCGGTGCGGAAATTCTTATTCTGGATGAGCCCACCGCCGTTCTCACCCCCCAGGAAGTCGACGAGCTTTTTGAAATCCTGCGTTCCCTCATAGATCAGGGAAAAACCATTATCTTTATTACCCATAAACTCCAGGAGGTTATGGCCGTTGCCGATACGGTAACCGTCATGCGGCGCGGAAAAGTTGTCGGAACCGTCTCCACCCAAGACACCACCCGGCAGGATATCGCGACGATGATGGTCGGCCGCCAGGTGCTGTTCCGGGTGGAGCGTACCCAGGCCGAGCCCGGTGAGGTTGTTCTGACGGTCAAAGATCTGAACGCCCTGGATAACAAGAACCTGCCGGCCTTACGGGATATATCGTTCAGTGTTCGTGAGGGAGAAATTCTCGGTATCGCCGGAGTCGAGGGCAACGGCCAAACCGAATTGGTTGAGGTGTTGACCGGGCTGCGCAAGGCCCAAAGCGGTCAGGTGGAGCTAAACGGCCAGGTGATTACGAACCACTCGCCGCGTTTGATCAGAGAAAAAGGAACCGGCCATATCCCCGAAGACCGGCAGCGGCGGGGATTGGTGCTCGAATTTAATGTCGCCCAGAATATGGTTCTGGGTATTCACTATCGCAAACCGTTTGTGCGGCACCTCGGCCTGGATGTGATCAATTTTGGTCCCATCCGGGAAAAAGCGCAGCGTTTGCTCCGGGAGTTCGATATCCGCCCGCCGGATCATGAGAATCTGGCGGGCAATTTATCCGGCGGCAATCAGCAGAAGGTCATTGTGGCCCGGGAATTTGACCAGAACCCCAAGCTCCTGATTGCCGCGCAGCCCACCCGCGGCATCGACGTCGGCTCCATCGAATTCATCCATCAGCGGCTGCTGCAGGCGCGCGATAAAGGCAAGGCCCTTTTGCTAATTTCAGCGGATCTTGAGGAAATCCTTTCGATTTCTGACAGAATTGTCGTTATGTATGCGGGCCAAATCGTCGGCACCCTGGAGCCCGCTGAGGCCACCGAAGAGCGCCTGGGTCTGATGATGACCGGAGGAGGACAATAAGCGGTGACAACCAAACTGAATTTCGGTCGGTTTTTCAGACTTAAAACCCTTTTGGGAATCATTGCTCCAATTGTCGCCGTGATCACGGCATTTGTCGTCGGCGCCATCGTTATCCTGGTATTTATAAAAAGTTTCGAACTAACGGAATCGACGTTTATACACCTGGCAGAAAAAGGAGTTCCGGCTGCGGTCTTAGATAATCTGCAGGTCTTGAAAGGCAAAGAATATCCCAACAAATCCGAGTTTGAAAAGGCCGTCCGCTCAGCAATCGGTGACCCAAATTATGGGCAATATGGCCGTGTGATTAAAAAGCAGGCCCTGATCCGCGAAAACCCGCTAACGGTGTACAACGCGATCTTCACGGCCGCTCTTAAAACTCGGGACGGCTGGGGTAACGTGATCTATCGTGCCACCCCTCTGATTTTTACCGGCCTGGCGGTAGCCCTGGCGTTTCAGTGCGGCCTATTTAATATCGGCGGTGAAGGCCAGATGGTCATGGGCGGCTTTGCCATTACCTGGATTGGATTTACCTTTGTCAAATTACCGGCTTTTCTACTGATTCCCCTGTGTATCCTGGGCGGTGCCCTGGTCGGAGGCCTCTGGGGCGGTATACCGGGCTATTTGAAGGCCCGGCGGGGTGTTCATGAAGTCGTTACCACCATTATGCTCAACTGGATTGCGGTCGCGTTCACCCAGTACCTCACGATGGCGTACAAGCCTAAAGAATCCTGGATTCCGCACACCTACGAAATCGCTAAAAGTGCCCAGCTCTCGCGCCTGGCCCATTACCTGAATCCTTTGGGTATCGACTTTCCGAAAAGCAATCTGGTGAACACGGCGGTGTTTCTATCCATTTTGGCCGTTATTTTTGCCGCCTATCTTTTGAGGCGCACCAAACTCGGGTACGAGATTCGATCGGTGGGCTTCAATCCGACAGCGGCAGAATGTGCCGGAATCAATGTGGCAAAAAATACGGTTCTGGCAATGGCCATCAGCGGGGCCCTGGCCGGCCTGGCCGGCGTGAACCAGGTGATGGGGTACAAACACCGCTTTCGTTACGGCGTGTTCGAAGGCATGGGATTTGACGGTATCGGCGTTGCCTTTATCGGACGCAACAGCCCGATGGGCGTAGTTCTGGCCGCACTGCTTTTCGGAATCCTTGATCACGGCGGATTGGCCATTGATGTCTCCACGAGAGTCCCCCGGGAAATTATCCTGGTTCTCAAAGCCGTTATCTTAATCTTCGTTGTTGTCAGCGGCGAAATTACAAAACGATTGATCAAGCGGATTCAAAAACGCCAGGAGATGAATGCATAATGGAATCGATTCTGGCAATCATAGCTTCGGGCATCAGATTTTCCATCCCCTATACGCTGGCCGGATTGGGCGGCACTTATTCGGAGCGCTCCGGGGTGGTGAATATCGGGCTGGAGGGCATGATGTTGATCGGTGCGTTCACCGCGGTTGCCGTTTCCAACGCAACCGGCAGCGCCTGGCTGGGACTTTTGGCGGCGATCTTCGCCGGAATGCTGCTGGGCGTCATTCACGGGGTGGTCTGCATCACCTGCAAAGCCGATCAGATCGTCAGCGGCCTGGCCATCATCATATTCGCGGCGGGCATCACG
Source organism: Desulfobacterales bacterium (assembly GCA_030145015.1). Next base: position 59,558 of record JAQYWI010000001.1, on the reverse strand, counting down.
GTGTTCTTTGCCTGGCTGCTATTTAACCAGACCCAGATTAAGTCCGAAGTCCATTTGCGCGTCCCCCTGTTGCATGATATCCCGGCGTTCAAAGTCCTGTTCAGTGAAATCCAACCGATGATTTTTCTCACCGCCGTAGTTGTAATCGTATCGCATTTTATCATTTTCAAAACCGTATTCGGATTACGATTGCGCGCGGTAGGCGAACACCCCCAGGCAGCCGACACATTGGGAATCAGTGTGGACAAAATGCGCTACACCGGGGTCATTATCAGCGGGGCCCTGTCCGGGATGGCCGGTGCCTATCTCTCATTGGAGCACGCCCATTATTTCGTCAAAGGCATCAGCGCCGGCCGGGGTTTCATCGGCCTGGCAGCCATGATCTTTGGAAAGTGGACGCCTTTTGGAACTGCCGGGGCCGGGCTTTTGTTCGGATTCGGCGAAGCGCTCAAGCCCTATCTGCCCAAAGTGGTGCCGTCGCAATTTATCGACATGATCCCCTACGTGCTGACCATCTTTGTTCTGGCCAGCGCTGTCGGCCGCGCCACCCCCCCGGCTGCCATCGGTATCCCCTACATCAAAGAATAAAAACCCCACTGATTCACGCGCCATTAGAGGTGGGTTTAGCGCGAATTTTTTAAAATACGGCCAATCTGTCTCAGTCAGTTTTTCGTTGTCTTAATGCTACAAAAAAATATATAATCCGAAAATATATGCAGCAAAACGAGAACCTATCTCAAAACCACGCAAGCAAGGGTTAATTCGGCTAACAAAGAATGAAAAAAATTATTACCATCGCGATCTTAATCATCGGCCTCGGTTTTTTGGGTTGGCAAATTTACAAAAAGGCGTCCGTTTCCGGTAAAGATTTTAAAATGCAACGCCGTAACGTGGCGGTGGCCGTGGAAATTGCCCCCGTGCAGAAAACATCTATCCGTGAAATCGGACAATTTACCGGATCGTTGCTGCCCCTGTCTGAGTTCAAGGTGGCCCCGAAAATCGCCGGGAGACTGGAGAAAATCTTGGTCAACATCGGCGATACCATAAAGGGAGATCAACTGGTGGCAGTGCTGGATGATGAAGAATACCATCAGCAGGTCAACCAGGCAATTGCAGAGCTCGAGGTCGCCCAGGCGAATTCTGAGGAACGCGACAACGCCCTTCAAAACGCCAAACGTGAATATGAGAGAACGGTGGCGTTGCGCGCAAAAAAGATCGCATCCGAATCAGAACTGGATGCTGCAAAATCTGAATTCAACGGTCAGCAGGCCAAACTCAAGGTCGCCCAGGCACAGGTGTCCCAGGAGGAGGCGGCATTGGAGATGGCCAAAGTCCGGCTTTCCTATACCCAAATCAAGGTGCCTGGGAATCGCGCCGCCAATCAGCGGGTGGTGGGCGAGCGTTACGTGGACGAGGGCGCCATGCTGGCTCCCAATACGCCGATTGTCTCCATATTGGATATCGGGAACCTGATCGCCGTCATTAATGTCATTGAACGCGATTATCCCAAAATCAAACCGGGATTGGAAGCGCTGATCAGCACCGATGCCTTTCCCGGCCAAACATTTAGCGGTAAGGTCGTCCGCATCGCACCCCTTTTGATGGAAAAATCCCGGGAGGCCCGGATTGAAATCGAAATTTCCAATGATCAAAGGCTGTTGAAACCGGGAATGTTTGTCCGGGTGCAGATTGAATTTGAGCAACATGAAAATGTGACCGTGGTTCCGATGGCGGCGCTGGTGAAACGAAACGGGAAACAGGGTGTTTTTGAGGTGGATCGAAGCGAAAAAAAGGCCCATTTCGTTCCCGTTGAACTGGGCATCGTCAACGGAACACGGGCCGAGATTTTAAATCCGCCGCTATCCGATGCGGTGGTCACCCTCGGTCAACATTTGCTTGAGGACGGCAGCAACATCATTTTGCCGGATGAAACCCCCCGGGACCATGCGCCTCGAAAATCCGGCCCAACGGGCTCGCAGCAACGCCAAAAGCCTGCGAGCGGAGCAAAGCCATGAACATCTCCCGTTTTGCCGTCCAGCGCCCGGTGCTGACTGTTATGGTCGCATTGATCGTCATTATCGTGGGCATCGTTTCTTTTCGACGCCTTCCCATTGATCTGATGCCCGATATCACCTATCCAACCTTAAGTATTTCAACGGAGTATGAAAACGCCAGTCCGGAAGAAGTGGAGGAACTGATTACCCGGATCATCGAGGAGGCCATGAGTGCGGTGCCGGGGGTGGAAGAAGTTAGCTCGGTATCCGCTGAAGGCCGCAGCGACGTGCGGGTAACATTTGCCTGGGGCACCAACTTGGATGCTGCGGCCAACGATATCCGCGATCGTTTAGACCGGATCATTAATCGTCTTCCGGAAGATTCCGAGCGCCCTCGACTGCGCAAGTTCGATCTGGCCAGCTTTCCGATTCTGATCCTGGGTGTTTCCGGAAATCTGGATCCCATCCAGATGCGTAAGATCATCGACAATCAGGTTAAATACCGGATTGAACGCGTTCCCGGTGTGGCCTCCCTGGATATCCGCGGCGGACTCGATCGGGAGATTCATGTGAACCTGAATTCCGAAAAACTCAAAGCCCTGGGTTTGCCGATCGATCAGATTCTGAACCGAATTAAAGACGAAAACATCAATTTGCCGGCGGGATCCATCGAGCAAGGGCTGATGGATATTACCATTCGAACCCCCGGGATCTACACAAGTCTGGATCAATTGCGCAACACGGTAGTGGCGATTCGGCAGAAGGCCCCCATTCAGCTGAAAGAGATTGCAACGGTTGATGATGCCTGGCAAAAAGTTACCCGGATTGTTCGGGTAAACGGCCGGCCCGGCATCCGCTTGTCCGTCAACAAACAATCGGGCAAAAACACCGTTGAGATTGCCAGCGGGGTCCTCGATGAAATTGAGCGTATCAATGCCGATATTCCCCAAATTCAGATCACGCCCATTATCGATACCTCCGATTATATTAAACGCTCCATTACCAACGTCGGGGCCACGATTCTTTACGGTAGCGCGCTGGCCGTCCTGGTGCTTTTGCTGTTTCTGCGCAATATACCCACCACCGCCATCATCACCACCACCATACCGATTTCTGTCATCGCCACTTTTGCCCTGATGTATTTCGGCGGCTTTACATTGAATCTGATGACCCTTGGCGGACTGGCGCTCGGGGTGGGGATGCTGGTTGACAATGCCATCGTGGTTTTGGAAAACATTTTTCGGCTTCGAGAAAGCGGTCAGGAACCTGAAACGGCCGCAGTCAACGGCAGCAAAGAGGTTATGGCAGCGGTCATCGCCAGCACCATCACCACATTGGTGGTGTTTTTGCCGTTGATCTTTGTGCGCGGCATGGCGGGCGTCATGTTTAAGCAGCTTTCCTATGTCGTCAGTTTCTCCCTGGCGTGTTCGCTCGCGGTGGCGCTGACGTTGGTCCCCATGCTGACCTCAAGAGTTCGCCGGCCGATTGATTTTGGAATGCAAAGCGGACGAGCCCGGGGCCGCAAGTTCCTGCGAATCGTCGGTCGGTTCTTTGTTGGCATAGAGCAAGCATACGGGAATCTGCTCGGCTTTGCGCTGAATCACCCGATTGTAATTTTAGGCGCGGCCGGTCTGATGCTGGCCGGCAGCCTGCTGCTCATCCCAATGGTGGGTGTTGAGCTGATGCCGGCCACGGATGAGAGCGAGGTGCGGGTCAATGCCGAAATGGCGATGGGTACCAAGTTGGATATGGTGGATGATACCTTTAAAAAAATTGAAGCCGTCGTCAAGCAGGAAGTGCCGGAGATTAAGAATACGGTGTCCTTTATCGGAGGATCGACCTGGCGGGCACGCGGATCCAATGCCGGATCGATGCGGATCGCACTGCAACCGGTAACGCAGCGGAAACGGTCCAGCGAGCAAATTGCTGCTGATCTTCGTCGAAAACTTAGGTTTCTTCCCGGCGTCCTGGTTCGCACCCGGGCCGGGCAGGGGCTTTTTCTGCTGCGGATCGGAACGACGGATGGGGATAAAGTGGAAGTGGAAGTTCGCGGCTACGACCTGGAAGTATCCGCTGCGCTGGCCCGGCGCATCCAGGAAGTGGTGGAGAATGTCGCCGGAATTACCGATGTCAAAATAAGCCGGGAGACGGGAACCCCCGAAGAATTGATCATTGTGGATCGGCAAAAGGCTGCGGACATGAGATTGACGGTGTCCAAAATCGCTAAAATGCTCCAGACCGCAATTTCCGGTACATCAGCCGGCTTTTTTAGAGACAGCGGTTATGAATACATGATTCGGGTAAAGCTTGCGGATGCGGATAAAAAAGACCTGCAGGAAATCCTGGATCTTTCGCTGACCAATGCGGACAGTGAGCCGGTTGTACTGCGCAACGTGGTGCAGGTCAGAGCCCGCAGAGGACCGGTTCTTATTCAACGCAAAGACCAGGAACGGGTGGTTTATATATCGGCCGACATCAGTGGTCGCGACATGGGCTCTATTATTGCGGATATCCAAAAAGGCTTGCGCAATATTCCCGTTCCAAAGGATTTCAGCATTTTGTTCGGTGGTGATTATGAAGAGCAGCAGCAGGCTTTCCGGGAGTTAATGATGAGTTTCGTCCTGGCGCTGGTGCTGGTCTATATGGTCATGGCATCCCTGTATGAATCGCTGCGCTATCCTTTGGTCGTGATGTTCTCGGTGCCCCTGGCCGGCATCGGCGTCATCTTGATGCTTTTTTTGACGAATACGACCTTCAATATTCAGTCGTATATCGGATGCATCATGTTGGGCGGTATTGCCGTCAACAATGCCATCTTGCTGGTGGACCACATTAACCTGCTGCGGCGGCGCGACGGCATGCCGCTGCGCGCGGCGATTGAAGAAGCCGGACGGCGGCGCCTCAGGCCGATTCTGATGACTGCCACAACCACCATTTTAGCCATGACCCCGCTGGCAATAGGAATCGGTGAGGGCGGAGATGCCCAGGCACCGATGGCACGTGCGATTATCGGCGGGTTGATCAGTTCAAATCTGATAACCCTGGTGGTGACCCCGACTATGTATGCGCTGATTGACCGTCGATCCTTAAAAAAGCAGTCGCCTGCAGCGCACGGCCCGGAGCGGTTGGACAAAACCGACCTCCGTCGGCCCGGGGATGGAATTCAAGAGGAGCTGATATGAAATCGGCCAATCTTTTGTATCGCCGGTTGGGCATTTTTTTTATCAGCGGCATATGGTTTATTTCGGCATCCTGTAACATGCTTGAACAACAGATTGATCGTGCCGCCGGGGGGCCGGGTGTGCCGGCGGATAATGCCGTATCTATGCGCTTAGAGTTCACGGAGCCTCCCGACGCGAAGGCCCCCCAAATGGTATCGCCCGGCCCGCTGAGGGTCACCATTTCAGAAGCCATTTTGCTGACCCTGGAGAATAACCGGGCCCTTGTGGTGGAAAGATTGAATCCTTCTATCCAGAAGACCTTTGAGGACCAGGAAAGGGCCGTTTTTGATCCGGAAACAAACGCGGAGATTTCCGGGGGAAGAGCCGATACGGAGCGGCTGGCAAGAATCGGAGTTGATACCGAGGATGAAACCATCGATACCGTCGACGGTGTCATCTCTCTGGAGCAATTCTTCCCGACCGGCACAACGGTTGCCGTTGAGGGCAGCAGCCTGATGACGGACTCCTCCCTTAACGAGGATAGCTTTTACAGGACACGGTTCGGCATAACCTTTACCCAGGCACTGTTGAGAGGATTCGGGACGCAGGTGAATCTGGCCAGGTTAAGGCAGGCACGACTGGACACGCGCCTGACGGAATATGAGTTGCGCGGTTTTACCGAGTTCCTGGTGGCACAGGTAGAGCGGACATACTGGGACTATGCACTTGCGCGGCGTCAGATTGAAATTTTTGAGGAATCGCTCAAGTTGGCCCGTCAACAGCTCAGCGAAACTGAGGAACTGATCGGGGTCGGCCGACTGGCCGAGTCCGAATTGGCCGCTGTCCAGGCCGAGGTGGCGGCCCAGGAGCAAGGACTGATCAACGCACGCAGCAGCATGGAATCTGTCCGCCTGCAACTGTTGCGGCTGCTCAATCCCCCCGGCATTAGACTCTGGCAGCGCAGCGTTGATTTAATTCATCAACCCACTTTGCCCGAAATTAAACTGGATGACGTTGATCAGTACGTGGCCGTGTCTATGCGCATGCGCCCGGAACTGAACGAGGCCCGGCTGGGCATACTCCGCGACGATCTGCAGCTGGTTAGAACCAAAAACGGATTATTGCCCCTGATGGATCTTTTCATCACTTTAGGCAAAAGCGGGTATGCCGACTCCTTTGGAGAATCCGTCAGCAATATCAGCGGCGATAATTATGACGCGCTTGCGGGCGTTCGATTTCAATATCCCCTCTGGAATCGGGACGCAAAAGCCGGTCACGAAAGAGCCCTGCTGAGCCGGGAGCAGGCCGAAAAAGCGCTGGCGAACCTTTCGCAGCTTGTGGAAGTCGACGTTCGCACCGCTTACATTGAAGTCACGCGTGCCAAGCAGCAGATTGCCGCCTCCACGGCTACGCGCGTATTCAATGAGGAAAAGCTTCGGATCGAAACTGAAAAATTCCGGGTGGGAAAATCGACCAGCTTTCTGCAGGCCCAGGCCCAACGGGATCTTTTGGTGAGCCGCATCAACGAGGTGCAGGCCCTTGCAAATTACCTGATTGCGCTGATCGATCTTTATCAGAAAGACGGATCCCTGCTCGAGCGCCGCGGCATCTCTGCGCCCGGGCGCGAACCGGTGAAACTTTCAAAAAAATGAAGCTCCCCACACCCCCCCCCCCCGGCTGCCATCGGTATCCCCTGCATTCGGGAAGGCATTGGAAACATCCTGCTGGAACGCGTTATGTATGACTCTATGACCAGCTGTTCATTTAAATCCTATTATATTCAGGATACGTTTAATATCAATTCGTCCCGATGTCCAAACCCAAGCTCATTATTGATAAAATATATTTTAAATGGCATCAATTTATAAAACTCGACCTTGGCCACCTTTTCCGCTATGGCCTGACCGAGCTTTATGGGCGAAAAAATAAAGTCCGCCACATTTGGAAATTTCTCTACATACGTTTTGGCGATCCCCCTGTTTTTTAAAATACCGCCTAAGCTTTCAACCTGGCCTTCCAGTTGTATCCCTTTGATAAGCAGCCAGTTGGAATAATCCTCATTAATGGTGGCCGACACTTTGGGATTATGGAAAAAATTCTGTGCGTGTCGGCTAGCAGGACTGCTTAAAAAATAGAGGTCAAATCCGATGTTGACATAAAAGACCGTGGCGGCATGAGGCAAGCCTTCCTTTTCCGTGGCCAGAGATATGGTATTATGGTTTTCCAAATACTGTAAAATAAGGCGTTTAAGTTCTTTTTCCTCCATTTTATATCCTTGAAAAACCCTTTACAGGCCTGTTAATGCACTTTAGCTACTTCTACCAGGGCCTTGAGATTTTCCGTTGGCGACCCGGGTGCCACGGAACATCCGGGTGCCAGGATCTGAATACCCTCGGCAATGGATTGCTCGGCGATGTGCTTGACCGTCTCCGCGTCTTGCATATACAGGGTATTTGCGGTGTCAACACCACCCATCAAGATAATATTTGATCCGCATTTTCCACGCGCTAACCTTGCATCGGCTTTGGGTTCGATGCTAAGTATATCGGCTCCGGTCTGTCCCATCCACTCCACAATTTTATCCACTTTGCCGCAAATATGAAGAATTTTAGGTACAGAAATGGCTTCAAATTGCTTTCTTTGATATTTCAATTCAAAATCCCTGTAAACGTTGGGAGATAGCAGCATGGGAGATGCCGTCATGTCTTCGCAACAAATCATGTCAGCACCTGCATCGACGAGGGCCCTGGCCAGGGCAGTCCCCGCCTGCTCCGCCACGTTCAGAAACGGCACGATTTTCTCAGGCGTCTTAATCGTGGCCTTAAGAAAAGTGACCATATCAACAAGTGAACCCGCGATGGTAATCGGTCCGACAATACCGGCCACAATGGCGACATCATCTCCCAGTTCTTTCTTAAGAATACCAACGGCTTTGAGCAGCTCCGGAATTTTCCCCGTGGAAAGAAAATCATTGGGAAACTCGATAGAATCATCGAGTTTGTAAGGTGCCGGATGATCAATTCCGGGAATTCCTTCGCTGCCGTCCGCAGCTTTGCCGGGCTTTATTTTGCAGCCAAGCGCTTCAGCTTCAAAGGTCTGGGAAAATGGAACTCTGACGGCGTCAAAACCAAGGTGGGTATATGCTGCCAGGGCTTGTTTGGCCATCGTCTCCCCGTTTTCGTGGCCATGGGGCCAAAAAGCCTGCATCTGTTCCATTTGATCATAAGTAACCGTTGAGTTCGCCCCAAAGCAGGGCATCCGATCCGGCATTTGATGGTTAAGTACAGAAAAGATGCGTTCTTTTGAGTTCATAGAAGTGAGTAGTCCAGGCCGAATTTGCTCAGTTTATCTTTGACCCCTTCGTAGAGTTCCACATATTCCTGGGTAGGCTCAAGGGTCTCCAGATTGTAGCATTCATCCAAACGCTTGCCGATGGGGGCTTCAGCGAGCTGATCCTCATATTGGGCCAGAATCTGTTTGACGATCTCGTTGGCCTGGTCCCGCGTAACCCCTTGCCGCGCAGTCAAATGACCGGCCTCCGCGCCGATACGGGCTTCCATTCCGGTGGCATGTTCCGGATGCCGGTTGCGGGCCACGGCTGCCAGATCAAGATCGGCACCGGCCACTGTTGCAGCCAGGGCATGGGCCACAATCTCGTAAGCGACCATCTCGGTGCACGGACCGGCGGCGGCAAAGGTGTTGGCCGTAATCAACAGATGGGTGTTGCGGCTCAACGCCTGGGCCGTAAGACTAACCAGCCACAACAATTCCCGGGTGGTATTGCAGCCGTGATGGATGTGCAGCGGAAAGCCGCAATGCCACTGTGCCTCAAAGGCCAGCAATGCCAGGAAATGATGAGCGATGTGCACGAGAGCCGTGGCTTGCGGCCCTCCGGAATACCCGCCCACCAAGGGGCCCAATAGTCCGTACTTATTATGGCCGCTTTGTCGCAAAAAAACAGTCTTCTTGACCCGCTCATAGTCAATTTTCAACTCAGCCGTGGCCGCAATGCAAAGCCCGTCATTGGGCTGCACCCCAAAATCGGCCTGGACAGCGGCTAAGATGGCATCGGTCCGTTCGGCATTGGAAACCAGATTATGGATACCGAGCTGGGGTCGGCCTGCCGCCCGGGCTGCCTCGCGCAGCTTGATCACATTCCAAATTGCAGCCTCCACCTCCTGAGGGGTGCCCGATTTAATGGGGCGTCCGTGAACTGTCTGACTAAACGCACTGGAAAAGGTCTGCGCCAGCGGCTCCTGGGCGTAGCTTTGCACCATAGCAACAAAACGCTCCTCGGCCACCGGAGCGCCGACCGGCGTCATGATGCAAAACGGCGGCTTAGAATCCTCTATAGCCCGATAGGTCATCGTGGCCATGTCCCGACCCTGACCATAGGTAACCGCGGTGGGGGCGTGCTTTAAGGCCCATTCCACCTCTTCGCGGGTAAACTTCATCAATCGGCCGGTGTCCCGGCAGTAGATACCCAGCTCCAGGAACAAATCGAGGCCGGCCTGGTAAACCCGGTCCGCCAGGCCGTCATCTGCCGGGATGACGTTTTGGGGGTCATATTTGATGTCATATTTTTCGATCATTTGACGGGCAACCCGGCCCACGCGTAAATCAAATTCCTTTTCTTTGACCAGGGGACCACTTTCACTGCGTCCGATTACATCCCAGAATCCAATCATAATTCCTTATCCTCCCCTCTTTTTTTGCATAAGACGTTTGGCCACTGCAACGGCCTCAACCGCGTCCTCTCCATAGCCATCAGCACCGATCTCCATGGCCCACTCGTCGATCACAGGCGCACCGCCAAGCATAATCATATATTTTTCACGCAAGCCCAGTTCACGCAGCATTGCAGATATGTCGGGCATATAGGACATCGTGGTTGTCAGGATGGCCGATGCGGCAATGATATCGGCGCCCACCGCTTCGGCTTTTTCGATAAACCCACGAACGGGTGCATCATTGCCCAGATCATGGACGGTGAAGCCCGAGGCCTGAAGCATGATTTTGACAATGTTTTTGCCCAGATCGTGGATATCGCCCTGGATCACGCCCAGAACGATGATACCCTGGGAATCCGCTTCATGGCTTTCCATCAACTGGGGTTTGAGTATTTCTGTCGCCGCATTCATGGCGTCGGCCGCCAACATGACTTCAGGAAGACAGTACTCCAAAGTGGAAAATTTTTCACCAACGATCTGCATCCCACGACTGAAGCCCTCCTGGATCACTTTGAAGGGGTCCAATCCCTCGTCGATCGCCTGCCGGGCAAGGGTCACGCAACGTGATTCATCATAGTGGACTGTGGCATCCACAATCGCTTCAATTAGATTCGCCTGCGCCTTCGCATTCATGATTGTTTTTTCTCCTTTTTTTTAATTCGCAACGGTATGCAAAATCTATCTATTGTCAACCTAAGCTGGAGTCAAGCCTTCATTTTCGATACATACGGATCGCTTACACCGCAAGCATTGATTTTGACCGCATTAACTTGAAAATTCCCGGTCCATCGCGGCGGACTGCAGAGAGCTTCCGCATTCGAACCTATTTTAGGTTGTAACCTGTTAAGTAATAATTCGATCTTTGAATTGCGGGTTCAGAGATAGGAGACTACGGGCTTCATCGGGGCCGGCAATTTCGCGGCCGATTTCTTTTGCAATCGCAACAACCTTGTCCACAAGTTTGGGGTTGGATGCCGGTGATCCGTCCGGCAGGTAAAGATTGTCTTCCAGTCCCACGCGTACATTTCCGCCCATCGCAATCGCGGCGGCGGCCAGGGGGATTTCGGCTTTGCCGATGCCGGCGACCGTCCAGGTGGAGCCGGCCGGAATACTTTCCGATAAAAACACCAGGTTTCTGACGGTTCCCGCCATTGAACCCGGCGCGCCTAAGACAAAGTCGAAGTGAAGCGGTGCCTCGATCAATCCCTTCTTTTGCAGGTAAAGTGCATTGCTGATCATACCGGTTTCAAACACCTCGATCTCGGGCCTTACACCGGTTTCCTTGAAGACCCCGGCCAGAAATTCGATAAACTCAGGCGAGTTTTCATAGACAATCCCCGGCAGATTGTTGGATCCGGTGGTGAATGACGCCATCTCCGGCAGCAGCCGGACGGGATTAGCTCTGGCCTCCCGGTCTTTTCCGGCTCGCGCTCCGGTGGAAAGCTGTATGATAACCTCGGGGGCGATCTTTTTAATGCGGCGGGCGCTCTCCTTGAATACGTCGATGTCAAAAGTCGGTTTTTGATCCTTGTCCCGGGCATGCACGTGAAAGACAACCGCACCGGCATCGGCACATCGTCGCACGTCCGCGGCAATTTCTTCTGCGGTCACAGGCAGATTGGGATTCATTTCTGTGGTGGGGACATTTCCGGTCAGGGCAACCGTGATGATCAGTTTATCCATTATAAGGACCTCATCGATTCCAATTATTTTCTTCTCTTTCGAAAGGCCACCCCCAGTTTTTTTTCAAAGACTTTGATCATGGCGCCTTTGTCTTCTTGGCCCAATCCCAGGGACAGGGCCTTCTGGTAGGTTGCCATGGCCGTTTGGACCACGGGTAGCGGAATTTTGTAATGCGCGGAAATTTCGGCGGCATTGGTCATATCTTTATAAGCGTTTGTAAGACTATAGCTGCGGTTAAAAGAATCCGCGAGTATGTTGGGGATGAAAAATTTGGATGCAAAGCTTTGACCGGATCCGGCATTAATCACCGTGGCGACCTTTTCGGGATCCAGACCGAGCTTAACTGCCATGGGCAGGACCTCTGCCAGCGCGGCAATGTTGGCGTTATACAGAATATTGTTGATCATTTTGACAAGCTGACCGCTGCCGACATCTCCCATGTGAAGGACCTGGTTTCCCATGGCCTCCAGCACCGGCCGAATCTCTTCCAGCAGGTTTTGGGTGCCGCCGTACATAATGGTGAGCGTAGCGTCCCGGGCCCTTTGCTCAAGCCCGGTGACCGGCGCGTCCGCAAAGCGTAGTCCATGTTCCTGCAACGATTCTGAAAATTTCCGGGTCCATAGATATCCGGCAGTTCCGCAATCGACCAGGCACTGTCCGGATTTGGAGCCATGCACGATTCCGTCCCGGCCGAAAACCACGTCTTCAACCACATCGGAATTCGGCAAGCTCAAAATGATCAAATCCACGCCCCGGGCAAGTTCGGCCGGCGAGCTCGTCCGGGCAGCGCCTTGTTTTGAGAGAAAAGCAATGGCCTCCGGATTTATATCAAAAACGGTAAGGTCAAATCCGCATTTAAGCAAATTCGACGCCATCCATTTGCCCATTTGTCCCAGGCCGATAAATCCGATTTTTTTTATCACCATGCTCGCCTTCCCTTTAGTACCCTCGCGCTGCCTGGCGATTCGGTTTCACTTTTTCCCATTTTAGCTACTATGATTTGTTCCAATCCGGCGCATTTTCGACAATCACGATCCCCGAACTCGTGCCGATCCGGTTAGCGCCTGCTTTGATCATCGCCGCAGCCGTAGACCAGTCCTTAATCCCCCCGCTGGCTTTAACGCCCATTTTTTGACCGACAAACTCACGCATTAAAGCAACATCTTCCACGGTGGCACCGCCGCCTGAAAAGCCCGTACTGGTTTTGACAAAATCCGCTCCTGCATTTTTGGTGATTTCACAGGCTTTAATTTTTTCTTCGGCCGTAAGCAGGCCGGTTTCGATGATGACTTTCAGTACAATCGGGCTTTGAGCGACTTTACGAACGGCCTTAATGTCGGCCTCAACGGTTTTAAAATCACCGCTTTTGAGGGCGCCGATGTTGAGCACCATATCCAGCTCGGCGGCACCTTCGCCAACGGCATTTTCAGCCTCAAACGCTTTGGCACGGGTCTGCATGGCACCCAGCGGAAATCCCACCACCGTGCATACCGCCACAGCGGTGCCCTGAAGCTTGCCGGCGACATAAGCAACATTTCCCGAATTGACACAGACGGCCTTAAATCCATAGGAGATGGCCTCGCCACCCAGCTGGGCCAGTGCGTCAAGCGTGGCATCCGGCTTTAACAAAGTGTGATCGATATATTGGGCCATTTCCGCAGCGGTGATTGTCGTATTCGTCATCATTCCTCCTAAAAGGCTATAAATTAGTAATTACTTTTACATATTTTCTGAAATAATACTATTATTGAAATTATCAATTTTTATGCAAAATTAAACCCGAATATCGAAATCCGCCTGATTCAGTATTCTCCAAGTTAGGATTTATATAACTTCATAGTATTCCAGCTCGATCCCGGGTGCCCACGATCCCAGGAGCAGTTCAGTAACGTTACGCAGACTCACCACGGTGGGCCTTTCTACCAAAACCACGCGTTGAATGGATCGCTGCGCCTCAAGGGTGGCCATATTCATACATAAAATGGCGGATTGCAGCGGTGGCAAGCTCGGATTGTAGGCCGCGGATTCAACATAGCGGCCGCTGAAAATTTCTCCGGTTTGGGTCTCGAGCGCGCAGCCCGCAAAATTTTGGGTATAGGGCGCATATGATTTTTCTGCCGCCGACAGCGCTTTATCAACGGTTCGGTCTTTAACGGCGGCCTTCAACTGCAACCCTCGATCCACAGCAATGGGCGCCATCAGACCGACTCGGTTACCCAGATCCAGCGGACCAAATGCTTCGGGCAGCAGATCTGAAAGCAATGTCTTACGATACGTGCGATTTTCCCTGTCCGGAGTGATCACCATCATTTGCGCATTTTTCTCAAACTCAAAGAGAAATTGTCGGCAGTATCCGCAGGGCGCTTCGGAAGTGGCGATTGCCTGCAGATATTGGGCGCCTTGATGCCAGGCATGCAGGGTTGCCGACTGCTCGGCATGAATCGTCTGATTCAGGGGCTGATGCATAAATTCCATATTGGCCCCCAGGAAAAGTTCAAATGGGTCAGCATGATCCTGTGCGCCCTGTTCTCCAGCCATGGCCACCGCGCCGACTCGAAATTGGGAAACCGGTGCCAGCGCATATATTGTTGCCATCGGGAGCAAGCGCACCATGAGCTCTTCCGGATTGATTCCCAAATTCTTGATCAGATCGACACATTGCTGCGCGGAAAGCCTACCGGCCTGCAGGGGTATGGTTTGCAGGATATCCCGGACAGGTTTCGGAAATTCTTTCAGCTCTGTTTCGAATTGTTTTTGGCGATCTGTCATGATGCGCTGTATTCTTCGACCTTATCCGCTGAGACCCTGGCATAGAAAAGCCGCGGAGGCTCGACCTGCCGCTCCCCGACGGTATAAGCCCTTAGAAATTTGGCTTTGGCCGGATCGATTTTTTGCTTGTCGCCGTCTGTGTAGAAAACAGCCAGCGGTTCGCCTTTTTTAACACGGTCGCCGACTTTCTTTTTCAATAGAATTCCAATCGAAAGATCGATGGGCGCCGCCTTAGTCTTGCGGCCGGCGCCCAGTATTCTTGCGGCCATCCCGACATCCAGGGCGTTGACCTTCTCAATAAACCCCGAAACTTCGGCCTTGATCTCGATTTTGGTTTTCGGTTGCGGCAGCAAATCGGGATTAACGATCACGTCGGGGTTGCCGCCCTGGGCTTCGATAAGTTCGGCCAGTTTTTTTAAGCCTTTCTTTCGGGCGATATTTGTCTCCAGGATTCGGCGGGCCGCGGAGAAGGATGACTCAACACCTGAAAGGACAAGCATCATGCTGCCCAGCTCCAGCACCAGGTCGACCAGGTCCCGGGGCCCGTTGCCGTTAAGGGTGTCAATGGCTTCGTTTACCTCGACGGCGTTACCGATGGCATTTCCCAGGGGCTGCTCCATACCCGTAATCAGGGCCTGAACCTTTTTGCCCTCGCATTCGCCGATAGACACCATGGTTTTTGCCAGTTCAACGGCATCTTCATATTTTTGCATGAAGGCCCCCGCACCGGTTTTAACATCCAGAACGATACCATCGGCGCCGGCCGCCAGCTTTTTGCTCATGATGGAGCTGGCGATCAACGGGATAGAATCGATAGTCGCCGTCACGTTGCGCAAGGCATAGATTTGCTTGTCTGCCGGCGCCAGGTTCGCTGTCTGCGCGATCACGCTTACATGAATGGCGTTGACAATATCTATAAATTTAGCCTTCGAAAGTTCAAGCTGCATCCGGGGAATGGATTCCAGTTTATCCACCGTGCCGCCGGTGTGACCTAACTCCCGGCCGCTCATTTTAGCGACAATCCCACCGCTGGCCGCCACCAGAGGCGCCAGCACAAGGGTGGTCGTATCTCCGACGCCACCGGTAGAGTGCTTATCTATAATAAAGCCGTCGATTTTGGATAAATCGACGATTTCCCCGGAGTGCGCCATGGCCCGGGTCAGATCGCAGCATTCACGGATGTTCATGCCTCGGTAATACACCGCCATTAAAAAGGCTGCCATCTGGTAATCTGGAATGCGTCCCCTGACAAACCCGCTGATCAGAAATTTGATTTCTTCCCCGGAAAGTTCAAGGCCGTCTCTTTTCTTCTTGATCAGTTCGTAAACGTTCATCGCTTTTTGGCTCCTCACAAAAATTTGTGAGTCAGGATGCGGAATGGATTCTATTTAAACGCATTTTTAGACAGGATCAACAGGATTTACTGGATATTTTTTTGGCTTTCCAGATGAAAGCCAAAAATTTCAATCGCCTCCGGCGAATAAAAAATTAATGCCAACAGCAAAAGTTAAAACATAGGAACAAGTTCTTTCTTATAAAGTTAGTTATTTGTTTTTTTCCCGCCGTAAGGCGGGATTGAGTTTCATCACTTTCTTCTGGAAAGTGATGAAAAATAAAAATAATCCTGTTAATCCAGTAGATCCTGTCAATAAAAAAAAATAAAAACAGAATCCATTCAATTTACTGTATCTCTCTCCGCTCAAGTTCTCCGATAATCGCCTTTACCAGGGCGCCGAATTTTGCGGATGCTTTTTTAGAGGTCTTAATGACGTCCTGATGTGAAAGCGGTTTTGCGCTCATGCCGGCCGCCATATTGGTGATCATGGAAAGCCCGAGGACCTTCATCCCCAGACTGTTGGCCTGAATCACTTCCGGTACGGTGGACATGCCCACCATGTCGGCCCCCATGGTGCGCAGGGCTCTGATTTCAGCAGGGGTTTCATATGACGGCCCGCTATAGGCCGCATATACGCCCGACCGCAGAGTGATGCCTTGCCGGTCGGCCATTTGGCGGGCCAGATTTCTCAATTCACGGCTGTAGGCCGCTGTCAGATCCACAAAGTCATTGGATCCCTTTAAGGGGTTGCCGCCCATAAAGTTGATGTGATCCCTGATGGCCACAATATTCCCGGGTTTGTAAGCCGCATTAATAGCGCCAACCGAATTGGTAACAATAACGGTTTTCACATCAAATGCGGCCATGACCCGGATCGGAAACACGACCTGCTGCATGGCGTAACCCTCATAGTAGTGGACTCTTCCGGAAAGTGCCAAAAGGCATGCGCCGGAAAGGGTGCCGCATAATACTTCTCCGCGATGACCAGCGACTGAAGACACCGGGAAATGGGGTATGTCTTCAAACCGGACGCTGACTGGATTTTCAATCTCATCAAGCAGTCCGCCAAGCCCGCTGCCCAGTATGATTCCGATGTGAGGCTGATCGCTAATATGGCGTTTTAATGTGCTTACGGCTTCAATGACCTTAGCATCCATACACAATATCCTTTTTGAAACTTTTACCGGAAGTTAACTTCCCGGCACCCAGAATATCGGCAATGGTCTGGCCGCAGTCGGCAAAAGTCGCGCGTATTCCAAGATTTACATCTTTTTTTATCCCGGTTCCATAGACCAGCAGGGGCACATATTCGCGCGTATGATCGGTGTGGGCCTGATGACTCGGATCGCAGCCGTGATCTGCTGTAATTATCAGCAGGTCATCCGGCGACATCGCACGCAGAATCCGGGGGATACGCCCATCAAAAGCTTCAAGCGCCCGGGCATAGCCGGCCACATTGCGGCGGTGCCCGTATACCATATCAAAATCCACCAGGTTAACAAAGATCAAACCCTTTTGCCGGCGATACTTTTTCATGGATTCCAAAGTGCGCTCGACACCGTCTTCGTTGCTGTCGGTATGAATTTCGGCGCTCAGCCCGCGGTGCCCGAAAAGATCTCCGATTTTGCCGATACCGACGGTGGCAAACCCTTTTTTTTCGAGAAGATCCAGCAGGGTTTCTGCCGGCGGTGGAACCGAAAAATCCTTGCGGGCGGCATTGTGCCTTTCAAACTTACCGGGGGTTCCCCTGAAGGGCCTGGCAATCACCCGGCCGACGGCATGCGGACCGCTTAAAATACTTCTGGCGATTCGGCAGTATTCATAGAGGTTTTCCAGCGGGACCATGTCTTCGTGCGCGGCAATCTGGAAGACCGAATCCGCTGAAGTGTAGACAATCGGGTTGCCCGTTTTCAGATGCGCTTCTCCGAGCGCTTCAATAATTTCTGTCCCGGAACCCGGGTAGTTCCCCAGAATCTTTTTGCCGATCTTTTCTTCAAAGGCTGCAATGATCTCCCCGGGAAACCCATTCGGATAGGTGGGAAAAGCCGAATCCAGCACGAGGCCGGCAATCTCCCAATGACCCGTGGTCGTATCCTTGCCGGGCGATTGCTCGGCCATCTTGCCGTAACAGCCGATAATTTCTCGTGTTTTACAGCCGACCGCTGCAATTTTTCCCAGGCCTAAAGCACAAAGGTTGGGAATGTCCAGTCTGCCGGTTTGCCGGTAAATATGCAGCAGGGTATCGGCTCGCGCATCATTGAACCGCTCCGCATCCGGGAGATGGCCGACGCCGACACTGTCCATGACAATCAGGATGACGCGCTTGATCATCGCGAATTAAACCCCTTCTTAATTGCTAATTTTAAATGAAGATGACCGGATATAAAGGTGTCGCTATGCTCCATCTTTTTATAAAAATGCCAGAATTCCTTAACTTTAGTCACTTTAGTTCACTTCTAACTTTAGCGCACTTGCGTTGATGCATTTTTGAGATGGCTAGTCGTATCATAATGCAATTGACCATCCCTACGCAAGAAAAGAGCCCAAAAACTGCCAAAAGTTGATTGCATTATTTAAAATCTGTGAATATAATGTGCCGAATTTTACCGATCGTCTCGCGAAAGTTTTCAACACTCAAGGCATCCGCTCTTTTCGAATTGTATGCTTTGGGCGCATCCTTATATATTGCCCTATGGGCACCCACCCAAAAGAGAGGAGGAGATTCAATGAAGAAAATCAGTGGAAAATTCAAATTAGCTGTGATGGTTTTCGTTGCCGTGAGTCTAATGGTCGGGTGTGCGTACAATACGAAAGATCTGAATGAGCAGTCCGTCCTGGCTATCAATTGGGTTCAGACATCGGCTGAATATCGTGCCTTATGCTATCAGTCTTTTAACCTGTCCAAGATGAACCTCGATGCTTTTCTGGCGACCTATTCGGGATCCAAACCCGTGGCCATTATCGTCGATGCCGATGAAACCGTAATTGACAATTCGGCCTATCAGGCCTGGCTTATTGGTCAGGATTTTGGATATTCCTCCAAAACCTGGATTCCCTGGATTGCGGCGGCCGAGGCCAAAGCGATTCCGGGCGCAGCGGAGTTTTTAAATTACGCCAAGGGAAGGGGCGTCGAAGTTTTTTACGTCACCAACCGCAAAATGGTCGGGTATGAAGGTACCGAAAAGAATCTGAAGGCACTGGGTTTCCCCAATGTGGACAAAAAGCACCTTCTGCTGCGCACCAAATCCAGTGACAAGCAAGAGCGCCGGGATATCGTCACAAAGGATTATAAGGTAGCCCTGCTGTTGGGCGATAACCTCAATGATTTTCTCAGCGTTTTTGCTAAAAAATCGGTTGCCGACCGCTTTGCCGAAACCGATAAAATCAAGGATGAGTGGGGCAAAATGTTCATTATGTTTCCAAATCCACAATATGGCGAATGGGAGGGTTCCGTATATGGGGGCAACTTCGGTGCCAGCCCGGCTGAAAAGGACCAGATGAGAAAAGACCATCTCGAGCGCTGGGATTATAAGCCATAGCACACCGCAATGGCAGCAGACAGCGCTTTCATACCAAAGGCAAAACTTGACCATTCAAATCCATAAAAAAATCAGAGGCCGCGCTCTGTAAGCACGGCCTCTTTATATCTTAAAGGGCCTAAGTCATCTATTAACAATCAAGACACTATCCTTTATACCCCCAATATTCCATTGTTCCATCATAGCGCTAAAGCTTCACTTCGTGCCCATTATTCCATTTGGATTAAGCGCTTAGAAAACCGACCTCTCTTTGTGAAATCAACCAGCCCTTTTGAATTCCAAGTTTCACTCCTTAAGATACTTGCCCACCAGCAGATCAAGCTTTTTTCGAGTTTGCGGCGGTATGGCGCCGGCTTCGGTCATAATCGCGTTTTTCAAGGCCTGGGCACATATACATTTTCGCTCTGCTGATATTTTCGGCACCACCGTCCGGATGATCTTCTTTGCAATGGATATGTTTTTTTTCAGGTTTTGGACCACGGTTTCCACATTTACCTCTGATTCTTCTGTACGCCAGCAGTCAAAATCGGTAACCATGGCCATGGCGGCATAACAGATTTCAGCCTCACGGGCCAGCTTGGCTTCTTGAAGGCTGGTCATGCCGATGATGTCCATCCCCCATTGGCGGTAGACATTCGACTCTGCCCGGGTGGAAAAGGCCGGCCCTTCGATACACAGCAAGGTCCCGCCGCTGTGGATGGAGGCGTCGACTTGCGTTCCGGCTTTATAAATCAGTTTCGCAAGGTCCGGACACACCGGATCGGCAAATGCGATATGAGCCACCAGCCCGTTGCCGAAAAAGGTGCTGGGGCGCGCTTTGGTGCCGTCGAAAAATTGATCGGGAACAACGATATCCAGCGGGCGAATGTTCTCTTTGAGGCTTCCAACTGCGGTAACCGAGATAAGCTGCGCAACCCCCAGCTTTTTAAATCCGTAGATATTGGCCCGGAAATTAAGCTCCGAAGGGCTTAGGCGATGACCCTGGCCGTGCCTGGAAAGAAAGGCAACCCGGATACCTTCCAGTGTTCCGATAATATAGGCGCCCGATGGGATGCCAAAGGGTGTCTCCATCGAGACGTGCTCAACATCAACCAATTCTTCCATCCCGTATAAGCCGCTGCCGCCGATAATACCAATGTTGATATTCTGATTCATGATCAACCTCGAGGCCCTGTTTCAAACAGATTGCTCGCAAACCAGCTGGTAATCATGGCGCAACACCATAATAACAATAATCCAGATAACACAAATGCTGACGGTAAACCAGCTGAGCTGAGGCAAACTTACAGTAAACGGTAACCACTGGGTGAACAGCAAAATCAAGACCGATCCGGCGACTTTAAACAACCGATACCCGAACATGTCAATCCAGGCCTTGGCCTGGTATATTAAAACAGAATCCACGGGTACGTAAAGCAGTTCCTTGGATGCACGGTTGATAGAATACGACATTGCGCGATCGCTGATTTTGGTCCCCGCGGCGAAAAATAATGTGGATTGAAAAAAGAAACACCACGAAAAAATCCAGATCATCAACGGCTGCACCAGCAGCCCGGCAATCGCGCCCAAATAGCGATGGACAAGGGGGGTGATACCCACATTCACCGCAATGGACACCACGCCCAGTACGGCGAAAAACAACGACAAAAATGCGGTCCGGGCTTCCCGCTCCGGAAAGGAAACTTCAACGCTGTTTAAAAATTGATATTCAACTAAGGGCGATGCCAGCTGTGCCAGAAGCAAAATGGCGGCGATCAGGAGCAAATAGCGGCTATGACGCAGGATACGCCATCCGCCGCTGCTCGGCTCGATAATTCGCACAACATGGTCGACTTCACAAAAAATTCCGGCTCGCCCCATGAACCACGTCAGGACAAAGATGATCGCGATAATTGCCGCAGCGGTTAACAGCAAATCCGGCGTTTGCAAAGGCGTGTGTTTAATTAACATGGCCGACACCCAACCGCCGAGCACGCCGCCAACCAATCCGCCGGTACCGACAAAACCGTACCAGGATTTGCCTTCCTGGGTGGTATAAATCGAATTCGTAAGACTCCAGAATTGTTCAATCAGAACAACCCCCAAGATATCAACAAAGACGAATAAACCGGCTGCGGCAATGGGCCCCGGATAATTCAATAATATGCGAAAAACAACGAGTAATGCGCTGACCACCAGGCAGGTGCCCAGCACGACATTGATTCGGCTGTGGCGTTCGACAAGGCGGTGATAAAACGCAATGAAGACGCCCATCGTCAAGGCTGTAGCGATCCATATATAGGGCAGCTGTTGGGCGCCTACAGCTTCAATAAAGAGCGACCGGCTCGCCGGTTTGAGCTGATATAAAGCCATGATGATCAGAAAAAAATTAACAAACAGAAATAAAGCTCTGAATCCAAGCTTACGAAGGGCAATATATCGGGCCTTACATTCCGCAATAATGTCGATATTTGAAACTTTCACTTGCAATTCCTGAAAAATTAGTAATAATAATTGTTATGAATAAGGTTTATTATCTGTTTACACTGCTGATTACCACCCTTTTTCTCGTCTGCCCGGCAGGTAGCCAACCCGAGGATCCGTCCCTGGGCGAATCCTGTGATCCGAGGTTGCAAAAGGCACTGGTAACGCGTTTAGGTTCTCTGCACCTCCAAAATGCGACCGAGCGCAAACAACTCAGCGTTGTCGTGGTCGATATCACCGATACATCCGCGCCCAGAATGGCTTACGTTAATCCGAATGAGATGATGTATGCCGCCAGCCTGCCAAAAATCGCCATCCTTCTGGGTGCCTTTGAAAAAATCGCCAACGGTGAAATGGATCTCAATGAGGAAACCCTTGAAAAACTTAAACAAATGATCCGCAACTCCTCCAACGCGGCAGCAACTGAGATCCTTCATCGCGTCGGAATGGAGTATCTGGCCGAGCTGCTGCAATCGCCCCGCTACCGATTGTATGACCCGCAAAAAAACGGCGGTCTCTGGGTCGGTAAAGACTATGCCAAAGCGCCGGCCTGGAAACGGGATCCGCTGCACAATCTTTCCCACGGCGCCACCGCCCTGCAGGTGGCCCGCTTTTATTACCTGCTGGAAACCGGCCAGCTGGTTTCGCCGGAACTGAGCAAATTAATGAAATCGATCCTGGCGGAAACTGAAATCGAGCACAAATTTGTCAAAGGGCTAAAAGAGGTTCAGCCGGATTCAGAAATTTACCGAAAATCCGGTACATGGGGACCCTATCATTCCGACAGTGCTATTGTCGAGCATCATGGCCGCCGTTATATCGCCGTGGCACTGGCCAAAAGCGCCAAAGGTGAACGCTGGCTCCAGGAACTGATTGTGGCCCTTGACGGCATCATTTGCCCGCCTGAGATCCATTCGAACTAGAACCCTTCTCAAAAATAGTAGATCACGCTCTAGAGCAAGGCACCGACCGACGAAAAAGCGCAGCATACATGATAGTATGTGAGCATTTTGAGGAGGCCGGTAACGCAGCTATTGAGCGTTAGATGCATTTTTGAGAGGGGTTCTAAATTTTCCCACCCCATAAAATTTCTCCAACATACGGTGAATACGTGTGGCCAGCGTTTGATGGACAACTGCTGAATTTTTCCGCAGGACATTCGACATGACCACCACCATATAATACAGCTGCCGATCGGCGGCCGGCGCCTCGATGATCGCCACCGAATTGAGCATATTGGTGACGTTGCCTTGGTACTTTTTACACTCAAAATCGGCTTCGGATTCGCATTTATACAGCGAACCGGATTTAAAATAGACGGCCGATGCGGCCAGCGCCGGCGCCGACGCATAACGGATGCGCCTTTGGGTCATATACAGCAGTCGCTTGATTTCACGGCTGGAAAAGGCATCCACCAATTGGCCCTGCTCCAGCTTTATCAACCAGTGCATCAATTCCTGGGGTGTGGCATAACTGGTAGTGCCCGGCACCAGCTGTTTGCCTTTCCTCGTAAAAAAAGACCCCTGGCGCAGCTGTTCCAAATCCAGCCCGTTACGCACAACCGGATCCTGCAGCGCCCGTGACAGCAGGGCGGCAAGCTCCTTTTTCGAAGCGGTCTTAAAAAACTGCCGGGCTTCGGTCTCGCTGACCGGATAGGCCGGCCCGTATTGAACCAACAACATCAGGTGTTTCAATACCATACTGGCGGCCGCGTTGGAGCTGGCTGAAAGCATCCAGTCCAGGTAGGTCCATAAGCTGGCCTGGTCACCAATCTGAATTTTAGGATATCGCACCCGGGAATCTCCCGGCTGCCAAACCGGAACTGCATGATGATCCGATTGAATAAATTCATCGGCGGTGACCACCGTCTTGCGTAATATGCTCAGTCGTGCATCGATATTGTCCGGATAAAGGTCGGCCAGCGCCTGGAAAACACCCTGGGCAATCAAAATTTTACCCACACTGCCCGGGTTGGCCCGTTCCGTGCTGCGGTGTTCGGCATATCGCGGCTGTTCAATTTTGGTTAAATCCAGCACCGCCAAAGCATAGCGATCCGCTTCAGCTCCCAGCAAGTTTTGCACCTGGGCAACAAATTCGGCGTCGGCAGGCGGAATCTCAAAGTCGGTCTTGGCCTGCAGGCGTAAATCCACCTGATCAAGCGACAACAGCGCGCCGGGCGGCTGCTTGGGCGCCCGCACCTTGCCTTCCATGGCCAGGCGATAAGCTTCCAATCTGGCAATGCCGGTATACCCATAACCATCCAGGGGGTAAGCCCCGCAGGTTGCAGCGAAAATCAAACCGGTGATACAGACAGCAGCGCTTAAAAGGGGTTTCATCGTTGCACCCTTGCCGGGATTTCATCCAGGTTGACCCTTTGGGGGTGATTTTGTTGTAAACGACTGTCCAGATTGTTCAAAAACAGATTTTGCTGGGCCCTGATGCTTTCCAAAAACGGTCGAATTTGAAATAGCATGAGCCGATTCTGGTAAAAACCAAACTCAATATCCGCCGGCACCGGCTGGCCCTGAGCGTCCTGTAATTTGGGAAACCGCTCGGGTACCGTGCGGGCAAAATCCATTAAATGCCGGATCTCGGCCTCACTTAATAACGCCCCTGTCCCGCTGGCCGAAACCTTCGATACACCGCCCTCGCTTAACAACACCCGTTTATAAGGATCGCTGGCATGGGCCAAAAAACGGATGCTGCCGCTTTGTATGTTTATTTTGAGTTCCTCTGCGGTTTGACCCGAAACCGCACCGCCAACGCCTTCATTTACCGCCACCGTCAGCCAGCCTGGCTGTCCGCTTTCAATATCTGCTGTAACCAAAACACCGGATTTTTCCACCGGAACGCTCTTCATCAGCAGCACCGATGCGTACACATGTTCCGGGGTTTCCATAAAGGCCTGGCGCCATCGAAAAGCGCGCTCGGAAAACGGTGAAGCCCATACCCGCTGAATGGCCGCCATGATGTTTTCAAAACCCACGACATGGGGCACGGTCAAATTGAGACCCGCACCGGTGAATCCCGGCAAATCTTCCACGTTGGTGTCGCTGCGCACAAAGACGCCGTATGTTCCATCCGCGCCGAAGGTGTCTTGCATGGCCGCGCGCAGCTGGTCGCGAAATTCTTCGCCTGGATCCGCATGCACAATCCAGTTGCGGGTTTGTTCCAAAAAATTTTGAATGATTTGATCTTGTCTTTGGGGATCGCCTTTGAGGCGCCGGATGATTTTGTATTGATCCTGCATCCAGCGAAAGGCCGTGATTCCTTCGGGTTCAAAGGGCTGCTCGAGTAATTGCCGAAATATTCCGAAGGGAATCACCAGGCCGTTGGCGACGGCTTCCGGAAAGTGGCGTTTGAGTTCGCCCAAATTGGCGGCTTTGGGACCGCAGAGCCTTCCCGAATCGTTGGTCCGCAACGTATCGAGGGAAAGGAAGTCGCGGGTGTCCAGATCCAGCTTTTTAAGGTCCGGCCGAATCAGAAAACCCTGGGGGCCCTTGTGCGTGTCAAAGATGGGATCCCACTGTGGGCCATCAGCTGCCAGTTGCACGACGCCGCGCGGACTGACGGCCAGCACCACCTGCTGGCCTGCCATGGATTGGATCAGCGGCAACCATTTCGGTTCGATGGCCACATTGGGAATACCCAGATTTCTGGCCAGCAGCTGAACATGAGATAAAATATTGCCTTCGCCGGTCGTCAGTATGCCGGCAACCGGGGGCAGGTCTTCGGTGGTTGAGGGCAGCACGTAGATGCCCTTTGTATCGAATTTAGACGGGGCTTTACCGGATGGAGAAATCTTGAGACTGCCGCGTGCCAGCCCGGCATTTAAGCCTCTTAGCCCCGAATCGGCCGGTTGCCCGAAAAGAAAGTTGCGGATGCCGAGCTGTCGATTGGCATCGGCAATCAGGCTCTCGAGTACCGCAGCGTAAGACAGCAAGAGACTGCCGCGCAGGCGATCATGAAGGTAACGGCGACTGAGCGGTTCAATGATTTCAAAATGCGCGACGCTTACACCCAGGTGAAATCGCAGCGTTCGGTCGGCCCATTCGGGCATGCGCGCGGTATATTCCAGTTCAGCCTTGTAATCAATGAGTAGCGGCTGATTCTGCATGAGCCGGCTGAGGTTTTGCTGCAGCGCCCGCTGCTGGCGCACGGAAATAAGTCCGATGCCGTAAAGACCATCGGCATATTTGATCAGCCATGAGAGCCTTTCGCGGCGGGAGGCATCAGCCAGTTGCGCGGTCATGATATCGCCCATGCGAAACAACTCGCCTTCCAATAAGATGCTGGCATCCAAAACAGCAAGCATTCGTGAGGCATCGCCGGCATCGGCCAGATTATCGCGCAGCATCGCCAGCAGGCGGCAGGCGGCTAAAAAACGGTCCTTGGAATCGATTTGGGGGTCAAGCTTGCTTGCGGTTTGATCAAGGGCCCCGGCCAATCGGGTGTTTTTGACCGTTTCTGCCAGGGATTGAATTTCCTTTTGGATATCGCGGACTTTGAAAACCTGCTCAATGATCTCTTTTAGATGTGCATAGTCTTCGGCCAGCTCCGGCTTTCCTTTTCGGGCAGCATAGTCTTTAACTTTTTGGGCATCAGCGAACTCCGGATGGACGTGCAGCTTTACCCGGAGCGTTTCAAAATCAGGGTCGTTTTCAGCAATTGTGCGTGAAAGCTGCCGCATTTCGGTAATGGGTGCGCCCTGGCGGCCATGGGGAATAAACCGCACCGCTTCCCGTAACACTATAAACCGATTTTCGCGCCAGTCCGGATCGGAAACCAAAGCCAGCAAAAGCTCGCGCCCCGCATGGGTTTCGTTTTCAGTCTGCAGCGCGCCGCGATAATAGCGGGCGCGACGGAAAACCCAACCATCATCGGCTTCAATCAGAAACTGTTCCAGAACCATTTGCTTAACGATATCCAGGTGTCGGAGGTCCTGCAGAAATTCCTGAGCGCGCACATCGGCAAAAACATTGGCGATAAAATACCCGTTGGCCCGCAGGATTTTCACGCGATCGGTCCATTCGCCGTGTTGCACCCCGCCGCCATGTTCCTTGCATGCATATTCTTTCGGAAGCTGGATAGTACCGTCATTGCAAAACCAGCGGATATGCTTAAAGGGTCCCCGGGAAGATGTCTTCATCTTCTGCACCCAGCTGCGCAGCGTTGCTTCATCCGGAGTCGCGGCCGCAACACTGCCCACTAGCAGCCCCACGAGGATTATGCAAATAATTCCAGTAACCAGTCGTTTTTTCATTGTTGAAATTTCCCGTCAAACCGACAACAAAAGCAAAGAGACCCGAACATTCGTTTAAAAAATTTTAACTTTAATCTAACCCTAAGCGATCTGTCAAGAAAGGGGCACATTGAACGAGCTGTTTCGGGCCATGCTGACAATGTTCAAAAGCTATGCCAAATATCAGCGACCTACTTTTTAATGTCATTTCAGGCGCGCTATGCTTGCAATTTTTTGTTATTACATCATTTTTATGCGTTTTTTTTGCCCGGCAACGTCCGTTTGAATTCAAACCACAGGTCCGAAGAAGCCCACCGCTAGGGCCAAATCCCTTATCCCCGACAATGATAACGGCAAATGCCCCAACATTTCAAATTTTTTCAAATCTAATCTTGATCGCCACCCCGAAGGATTGTATGACAAATCTAAAATGCATTCGTCTCGGTAACATTTTAAATTTTAAACGATCAGTCAAAGGAGAGTGCAGATGCCGAAGAAAAAAATGATTCATGAATTTATGCAGATGAAACAAGAAGGTGAAAAAATAACGTTTTTGACAGCGTATGATTTTCCCACAGCTCAATTTGCCGAAACAGCAGGTCTGGATATGCTTCTGGTGGGTGACTCGTTGGGAATGTGTGTCTACGGGTATCCGGGAACCGTAGCGGTGGTCATGGATCAATGCATCTATCATTCTGAAGCAGTTCGACGCGGAGCGCCAAATACGTTTATCGTAGGTGACATGCCCTTTATGTCTTATCAAAGCTCATTGGAAAAAGCGGTTGAAAATGCCGGACGCTTTTTGAAAGAAGCCGGCTGTGATGCCATTAAACTGGAAGGTGGTGTTCGCATCGTACCTCAGATCAAAGCCATTGTCGCGGCCGGTATTCTGGTAATGGGCCATATCGGTTTAACTCCCCAGAGCTCAGGCCAGTTAGGCGGTCACAAAGCACAGGGCCGCACGCTGGAAACGGCTCGAATTGTCATTGAGGATGCACTGGCGGTTCAGGAAGGCGGCGCTCAGATGATTTTGCTGGAAGCCATCCCGCCGGAAGTGGCAGCTTATATCACCAAAGAATTAAGCATTCCGGTTCTGTCTATCGGCGCCGGGCCGGATTGCGACGGCCAGCTGCTGATCGTTTCAGACATGATCGGCCAGTTCCAGGCCTTTACCCCGAAGTTCGTTAAACAATACTGCAATGTCGCCGAAATCGTTACCGGCGCCATGAAGGAATATGTTACCGAAGTCAGGGCCGGTAAATTTCCCGAAGACGATCACTGCTATCATATGCTCTCCGGTGAAAAAGAAAAGTTTGATGCGGAATTTAAGTGACCAAAGGCCACTTAAATATCATTCATTATTCACTCGTGGGAGCGGCATCCTGCCGCGATTCATAAGCAGGGAATCCACAGGCGCTAAGCATCAGCTGCGGATCTGAACCTTGCTTTTTAAAATCGGAGGAATGAACATGGCTGATTTAAGAAATTTGTTAAAAATAGGCGCTATTCTTCAATGATTGCTACCGGTCTAGCCCACCCTGCACTGGCTCCTTTGATTTTAATCGGAAAACAGCACACCTTAAATCCATATGATCTGCCAATTGCCGATAAATTAGTCAGTTTTTCCATATGACAGTATCCGATCTCGATCCCGGCAAAATGCGCTTCCCAGATCACTTTCGGATCACCGGTCTTTTTGAATTCTTTAGCCTGAAAAGGCAACGGTCGATCCCAGCTCCAGGCATCGATTCCAACTACTTTGACCCCCTTTTCGGTAAGAAACAGCGTGCTATCGCGATCCATGCCGGCCCCTTTCACAAGATATTCCTCTGTTCCCCAGGCAGCATCGGCCCCGGTTTGAACCAGTACAATATCCAGCGGTCGAATTTCATATTGAATCCGCTGAAGCTCTTTTTCTATGTCTTCGACCGTAATCCTCTCCCCGTCCCCTTTGTGACGGAAATCCAGCACGACGCCGTTATTGAAACACCATTCCAGCGGAATCTCATCGATGGTTAAAGCGCGCTCACCCCGGTCCATGGTTGGATGATAATGATAGGGGGCATCCAGATGCGTACCGGAATGAGTGGTCAGGGTGATAAACTCCACCGCCCACCCCAGACCGCCGGGCAGCTGTTCTTTTTTTAGGCCCGGGTAAAATTCTTTCATTTGTTCGGCCCCCATTGTGTGATCAATATAATCAATCTTAGGGATCATCATAGGGGGATCGCTGGGGAGTTCGGGTTCAATGCTGATGCTCAGATCAATGAAACGTCTAATTGCCATGACACCTCCTTTTAACTCAAGGCCGGAAATTGAGTCAACGACCGCCCGCACAGCGGGTGGCTTGGATTTTACCGCCATAGGCGGTAAAAGATAGGGGCATGAAGTGCCCCAATCGTTGCGGGTTTGGAAAACCCAATCACAGAAATGGAGGGTCTCCGGCCAATTATCGGGTAAGGTCTAAAAGCCGGTTGGCAGATAATAAGTTTAATTTTGATTTAAATCAAATAATATTGAGCACAACTTCTGTATAGATTATATAAATGCGCAAAAAAAGGTTTCGCTATCAATGAATGAAATTAACCAAACGTCTAAAAATCGGTCAAATCATAATATTCAAGCCTATCGTAAAATCGTGCAGTACCTTTTTTTGGCGGTAACCCTGTTAATCGGGGTGCAATTTGGTATTTTTGTCAGCCAGCTGGAAAAAGGTATTCTACCATCAATGACCCGGCCGCCGGGAATCGAAGCATTTCTGCCGATCAGCTCTTTGATCAGCTTTAAATACTGGCTGCTGACCGGCATTTTTAATCCCATCCATCCCTCCGGGCTGATCATCTTTTTGGTCATATTATCCACCGCCATTTTGCTGAAGCGCGGCTTCTGCAGCTGGGTGTGCCCGATTGGCCTGCTGACCGAGTATTTAAATCGGCTCCATCGGTTTATTTTCAGAAAAGACGTCAAGATTCCGCGCTGGCTGGATTACCCGCTGCGCAGTTTAAAGTATCTGCTGCTTTTCTTTTTTCTGTGGGCCATCATGATACAGATGAACGTCCGCGACCTGGATCATTTTATCTACAGCCCCTACAACATGGTGGCAGACATCAAGATGCTGCACTTTTTTACAAATATCTCAGCGTTGGCTTTCTGGGTACTGGTGGCTTTATTGGTCTTATCCATTTTAGTTCGCAACTTCTGGTGCCGTTATCTGTGCCCCTATGGTGCGCTGCTGGGCGGACTCAGCTTTGTTAGTATTTTTAAAATCCACCGCAATGAGGACACCTGCACCCAGTGCCATCAGTGTACGCGCGCCTGCCCGGTGGATATAAAAGTCCATAAAACCACCGGGGTGATCTCCGATGAGTGCCATGCTTGCCTGAAATGCGTGGCCGTCTGCCCGGAAAAGGACACGCTCTATATTTCATCCGCTAAAAGATCCGGGATTTTAAAACCGCTGCTTTATGCGGCCATCATCTGCTTGATCTTTATGGGTGGATCAATCATCGGCAGATTGACCGGACACTGGCAAACAAGCATCTCAAATTATGAATATTCCTTTCATACGGCCCATCTTCAAACCCCGTTTTACCAGCACAACCGCGGCCAGGTGCCGGTCTACAATAAAGATGCCTGGATGCAAATGATGGCAGAAATTAAAAAGTCCAAGAGCGCATGGCGCAACAAGCAAAAACCAAAAGTCAAATAGCGGAAAGATCCAAGCCAACCGATCTGCGAGTGGTCGGTGACTCTCGATCCTCGATACTTAATATCAGCGATAGCCGGCGCGAAACCTGAAGCTGCTCGATCATCTTCTCTCAGAACTTTCAGCACTGACTGTATTGCTCAACAGGAACGATACGTAAGACAATAAGTGCATATGCACCTATTATCGACTTAAAAGGTTGATAATGACAGATTAATAACAAACCTACCTGCTTTTAACTTTTCCCATCCGCCTTATGAAATCAACTCTTTTTGAACAGCCGATTTAGTTTATATTTGCCGCTGATATGTTGAAGGTAGTTGGAATCTTAATGCCCTTATAAGCGGGCGATGCACCATTGTCAGAGCGAGGAACAAGCGACGGTAATGGTCGAATAAAACCTGGCGTTATGCACCCTGCAATCAATCGTTTTGTAATTTTCGGTTTTTTAACCAGCCCGTTTTCATATACACAATTGAAAGGGGTCTATATATTCGTTTAATTTGTCCCTATTATCATCACTCAAGGCAGGACAATCTGATGAATCTTTAGCGCCCTCCGCGACAAGGTTCGCGAAGACCATGCAGGTCGGAAAACCGCATTCCTTGCAGTTTGTTCTGGGAAGCAGCTTCAGGATTTCGATCAGTTTAGGTCTTGGCATTCCCTCATAGCTTGGCTTAATTTCATCTCGTTTCTCCCAGGCATCATTGATTTCACGTTTGATCCATTCTACGATCTTTAGGGCCTCATTTTCATCTTTAAGCGCGTTGATAGCGATTTTACGGCCATAGACGGTTATTAATTTGCCCTGTGCCCGGAAAGTTACTGAGGGCGGCTCCTTGATGTATTCAAAACCAAATAGGGCTGCATTCAAATATGGCAGGGCTGCGCTGACATCCTGGTCCAGATGAGCAAAACACTGTATCGTCATGGCACTGGGCATGCATTCATTATTGAAAAGTTCCATCCGATAAGATTCCAATAACATGTTGTCACCTCAGTTCGCTTTTTGGGATTTTGTGCAAATATCATAAACAAATCACTCGGCTGTTTCATGAGGCGTTGCTTGTTTTCACCGTCAAAGTGGTTAGTCTCTAATTATAAATTTAAATTAAAAATAACGGAACGATAAGCCGAATTAGTTGGTCGTTAGTCTCGGAAAATTCCATGAAATGGCAACGTACAAAAAGAGCGCCTAAAATCGCAACCCTGACGGTCTTGCTTACCACACTGGGAATCATATGGCTACAGGGATCAGTGGGTCCTATCGCTGCGGAAACCGGTAATGACCGATCTCAAAAAAAAGAAGTCAAACATAACCGTTTGATTAACGAATCCAGTCCGTATTTGCTGCAGCATGC
The DNA here is from genome assembly GCA_030145015.1 of Desulfobacterales bacterium. Next base: position 27,574 of record JAQYWI010000001.1, on the reverse strand, counting down.
CACCAATCCGGTGGACTGGTACCCCTGGGGTGAGGAAGCATTTGCCAAGGCCAAAAAGGAAAACAAACCGGTATTCTTATCTGTCGGATACTCCACCTGCCACTGGTGCCATGTAATGGAACATGAATCCTTTGCGGATGAAGAAGTGGCGGCCCTGCTGAACAAGTATTTTGTCGCCGTCAAGGTTGACCGTGAAGAGCGTCCCGACATCGATCAGGTCTATATGGCCGTCACCCAGACCATGACCGGGCGGGGTGGCTGGCCCAACAACGTATTTTTGACGCCCGACAAAAAGCCGTTCTTTGCAGGTACCTATTTCCCGAAACAAACCCGCCGGGGCCTCCCCGGTTTGATGGAGCTTCTGCCCAAGATAGCAGAGATCTGGCAAAACGATCGTGAAAATGTTCAAGAAAGCGCCGAGCAGATCACCGATCTTTTGGCCAACAGGGGCAATCCCAACCCCGGTGACACCCCTGACCAAAGTATCCTGGATAAAGCCCGCAATCAGCTCGCCGATATATATGATCCCCAATACGGCGGGTTTGGACAGGCACCCAAGTTTCCGACGCCGCACATATTAGCCTTTTTGCTCAGGCGCTATCACCGCAATCAAGACGCCCAGGCACTGGCAATGGTGGAAAAAACGCTGACCCGCATGCGCTTCGGCGGAATCCACGATCATATCGGTTTCGGTTTCCACCGCTATTCCACCGATGGGCAATGGCTGGTGCCGCACTTCGAAAAAATGCTTTATGACCAGGCCTTGCTGGCACTGGCTTATACGGAGGCCTATCAGGCAACTGCAAAAGAATTTTACGCCCGCACCGTCAGGGAAATCTTAACGTACATTTTACGGGATATGACGTCGGAAGAGGGCGGATTCTACAGCGCTGAAGATGCTGACAGTGAAGGCGTTGAGGGTAAATTCTACCTGTGGACCCTGACCCAAATCCAACAGGTCGTCGGTAAAAATGAAACCGAAATATTGAAAAAAATATACCATCTTGAAGAGGCGGGTAATTTCAAGTCACAGGAGGCTGGGCAGGCCGCCGGCAGCAATATTCTGCACCTCAAAAAGTCGCTGCCGGATATAGCCGGGGAATTGGGAGTGTCCGAAAAACAGTTAGTTCAGCGCCTGGAAAAAAACCGCGGGCAGCTTTTTAGAATCCGCAAGCAACGCGTCCATCCCTTTAAAGATGACAAAATTCTGACGGACTGGAACGGATTAATGATTGCCGCGCTGGCTAGAGCCGGTCTGGTCCTCGACGAGCCGCGCTACACTTCTGCCGCGGTAAAGGCCGCAGATTTTATCATGCGCAGGCTGCGCGCTAAAGACGGTCGACTGCTGAAACGCTACCGTAAAGGAAAAGCCGGCTTGCCGGCCCATCTGAACGATTATGCTTTTGTGGTGTGGGGGTTTTTGGAACTCTACCAAGCCGGCTTTAAGACAATCTATCTGCAGGAAGCCATCCGTTTAAACGACCGGATGATCAAACACTTTTGGGATCATCAAAGCGGCGGTCTGTTTATGACGGCCGACGACGGTGAAAAACTCTTAATCCGCAACAAGGAGATCTACGACGGTGCCCTCCCATCCGGCAATTCGGTGGCGGCTTTAAATTTGCTGCGCCTGGGCCACATTACCGGCAATCAGGACTATCTTCAAAAAGCCGAAAGCATTGGCAAAGCTTTTTCCGGTTCGATCAATCGATACCCGCCGGGCCATGCGCACCTGATGGTGGCTCTGGAATATGCGCTGCACCCAAATTACGAGGTGGTTATTACCGGCAAGCTTGGGGCGAAAGATACCCGGGCCATGCTGGCGGCATTGCGCCTGGTGTTTTTACCCGAAAAAGTTGTTGTGCTGCGCCCGGCCGACAAAAGGCAGGCGGCTGAAATCATCCGCATGGCGCCCTATACTGAATTTATGGTTCCAAAAGACGGCAAGGCCACTGCTTATGTCTGCACCAACTTTATCTGCAAACTACCCACCACGGATATTTCACAGATGCTGGCTAACCTGCAATCGAAAGACCGAGGTCGCGAAAAGTGACTAAAATGCCTAAAGTGAACTAAAGTGCCTAAAGTTAAGGAATTCTATCTTTTTTATAAAAGGATGGAGCAGAGCGAGACCATAACTTTAGGCACTTTAGTCACTTTAGTTCACTTCTCACTTTTTAAAAATTATCAAGCAAGGCCCATTCAATGAACTGCCAATCCACCTCCCATGAGTGTTCCCCGTATCCGCCGGCGGTCACATAGGCACGCGGAATCTTATGCGCTTTTAAAAAATGGTACGCGAGAAGATCTCTTTCTTTTAGCTGCGCCAGCGATAGTTTTAATCCGCCGGTCGAAGGCAGTTCATCTTTTTCATAGGGATCTGACCCCGCTAAAACAAGCGCAATATCCGGCGGCCCATTATTGAGGAGTTTTTCAAGCCCTTCTTCAAGTTTGGCGACATATAAATGATCCTCGCCCGCCGCAACCGGGATATCGATGTCGCTGGGAACAAAAGAAGGATTCAGTCGTCCCTGTCCATCATAGGCTTCGCCATCCAGGGGCCAGCCCCGCGCCATATGAATACTCAGCGTTGTAATCGAGCTGTCCTCTTCTGTTAACACCGCCGTTCCATCCCCCTTGTGGGCATCCAAATCGATTACCCAGGCGGTGCGAATAAGATTTTCAGCCTGCAGTTTGCGCAGAGCGATTACAATATCATTGATCAGACAAAAGCCGGCGCCATGGTCTCTTTTAGCGTGGTGCATTCCACCGCCAAAGGCAAAACAAAATTCTTTTTCGAGCGCCACCCGGCAGCATTGTACGGTGCCGGCTACTTTGAAAAGGAGCCGATCAAAAAGTTGCGTCAGCGGAATCGTGGCATTACCCGGATTGTAGCGAAAGTATTGGCCGTTATCATCAATGAGTTCAAAGGTTCTGATAATCTCATCTTCGAGCTTATCGGAATATAACCTGGCAACATATTCGTCGGAATGTACCCGCAGAAGATCTTTACGGATGATGGTTTCGTTGATACTGCCGATAAACCACTGGTCGATATTCGGACCTAAAATTTTATGACCCTTCAACTTTTCAAATGTACGAGCGGCTCGGCTGTGATGGATAGGAATTTCAATGCCGAATTCAGCCAGGCCCTCTTTTCGATTTTCGTCATAAATAATCATATGGTCACCACCTTCTGGCTTCTGGCTGCTGGTCACTTGCTTCTGGCAGCCGCGGAGGGCTGCCCTACTTTTGACTTCTGGGAACTGGCAGCCACAGTAGGGCCGGTGCTTGCATCCCGACCCTTAAGCGGGGCCTCTGCGCCGGCCTTTATTATTGACTTGTCGTTTTCCGGCCTGAATGGTCCTCCAGGAGCTCCGACTTGTCGTTTTCCGGCTTAATCTGGCTGAACCATAAGGGCATTCTTTATTGTTGCGCGGCCCTTGGCCGCTATGTTCTGGGTTCAGAGGATCAGGGCCAGAAGCCAGGTGCCAGTACCCAGGTGCTAGAGGCCAGCAGCCAGTAGGAAGCTAATACCGAATTCTTCAGCAAACAACCTTCTTTTGACAAATCAGCGAATTTTCTTTATGAATATTAAGACAATCCTATTGTGGACTTTTTTGTTTATGCTTACATCTAAAAGGGGGATAGATGCCGGCCAAGGATAAAAACTTATCGACGTCAGATGCGACCCATGTTGCAACCCAGCGAAACAATCAAAGGCCTGCAAATGATGCAATCGGTGCCTTGGCACGCAAGCTCACCGGAAAGCAGATTATCAAAGATGCCTCTCAATTTGTAAAGACGCATATTAGCAGGCAGCCGCCGGTTCAGCGATTTTTTAGCTTTATGCCCACCATGCTGACCCGGGTTTCACCTTTTCATTTCAAAGGCCGGCATAAATTCAATGAATGGCCCCTTGTCCGGCTGAATTCCGGTGATGCCAATTCATGGGGAAGCATGCAGGTTGTGGGCGAGCTTCTAATCATATTTGACGAAACCATCCTATTTTGTCTCCTGGCGCTGATGACCAGGTGTGAAAGCGATGCATTTGAGACCTCCCAGACAGAATTGGCCCAAATTGCCGGTATCGATCCGACACCTAAAAATGCCGTTGCGGTCTGGAAGAGTATACAGAGATTGGCCGGCACCCGCATTGATCTGGAGCTTTCCAGCGGCAAAAGCAAAAAAAGAAAGACGCTGAAAGAATTGACCGGCTCGATCCTGAGCTTTGCAGATAAGGAGCAGGACAGCGGCAAAATAAGATTGGTGATTAACCCCTATTTTCTGGAAATGTATGCGGAAAGTTTTGTGACCAACATCGATATGGCCTTTAGAAGCAGTTTAAAATCTGATATCAGCAAAGCCTTTTATCGTTTCTATCAGGGTCAATATGAAACAGATTCCGAAATAGAAATTACGAAGTTAGCCCGGGCCATAAATATGACTGCCGAACAGGAAATGAACCGATTGAGATCAAAAGTGCGGGCAGGATTAAGCGAGCTTCAAGAGAAGGGGTATCTGGAAGCCTATGAGGTCACCCGGGATAATCGCGTGATTGTATCGAAAAGCAAGGATGCGGCGGTCAAATTTGAAAGTCAAATCATGGGTCAAACCGATACTGAATATCTTACCGACTAACCCCTATCCGTCATCATTCGTCACCAATGCCCGCCGTTTTTCTCTGCTGGAGGAAATTTTTTACGATGCAGCTATGATTTATCCGCTTTGATGACCTGAAAGCTGTTGAACATGTGATTAAATGTTTCGATATCTTTTTGAAAGTACTGCCTGCCCCCGGCCGTAAACCGCAAATTAAAAAAGGTGTCCGCTTTAATAAAACCGTAATAAAGGGTGTGGAACTCATTCCCTTTGGGGCCCTGGTAGGTTAAAAGGATCTTAAACCCATCATGGCCGTTTATTTCCGCAGGGGTATTGCTAAGCACTTTTAAATTGCCAAGATTTTGGTCGGACGCATATTCATCAATGATGATCTGGGCCGCTTCTTCCGGTAGCATTCCCTTACGCATTGTCTTTTGGGTATATCGAAACGATCTGCCGATGTAACGGTTTTGAACCATGATATTTTGCAGAAAAGGGCCTTCTTTGGTTATCAGCAGAAATGGCCTGTCTATTCTTCGCCATCCCTCGGGAATGTCAATCGTAAAGCTGTAAGCGGTCGGCTTAGAAACTTCGCCGGTATGGGTGCAAGCCAAGCAGACTGCTGCAAATAAAAATAGGGTGACCCGGAATACTTTTTTCATCAGCCTTCCTCACTGAGTGTGAATTGCCTTAAATATCCTTTAATATAGGCTTTGTCCGGGGTGTCCGGTGAAAGCTGCAAACACGATTCGAAAAATTTTTTAGCCAGGGCCCGCCGGCCTTTTTTATAATGGATTAAACCGATGGCTTTGTGGGGGGCTGCAAAGTTTGGATCCAGGATAATCGCGCGATTGTAGTATTCGAGTGCTTTCTGTATATCGCTATCCTGTCCCCGCTGCCTGTAGCTTTCCCCCAACAAAAAATAAGCCCGGGTGTCATCCGGTTTGATCCGCAGAAATTTTTCAACACCGCGCCTGGCAGCTTGAAACCGTCCCAGCCGCATATCCAATCTAGCATTATATAAAAATAACTGATCCAATTTTGCAAGGAATATTTCATTGCTGTTAATTGCCGGTCTTCTGCGCGCATAGCGATCATCGGGCAGGTTTTGCAAATGATCAATTCGCTCCCGGACCCTGGCGCGGCTTCCGAAAAAGAAAGGCTCCTCAGATCCCTCCTGTTCAATCTCGCTGATCATATGGTCAAAAAGAGAAAGGGCCTCCTTCGGATTATAGCCCGCCCGGGTCGTCAATTCCATCCCAACGCGATCGGCTTCAGCCTCAAGTTCACGGGCGTATCCGCTGACGGCTGCCAGCGACCCCGTGAAGCCCAGATTTCCGGCCAGTTTCTGCAATCCTTTGTTGGCCATCAAGGCTTGTTGAACGCCGGTCAGAAATGACCGCCTGTCCTTAAAGTGTTTGAAAGCCCGCAGTGCATGGCGGCGGGTGCAATGCGTCATCTCGTGCGCCAGCACAGCCGCCAGCTGGGCTTCATTATCCATCCGAGCCAGCAAGCCGGTATGGATATAGATCATTCCGTTGGGGTAAGCGAAGGCATTCAGGTAGGCATTCTTGATGACCTTAACCCGGATCGGCAGATCCGCCCGCGCAACCTGAGGCTGAAGTTTGGCGACGACCTTATTTAAATAGGCTTCAAGTTCCTCATCCTGGTAAATAAGACCCGTGCTTTCAAGAAGGCGTTGTTCTGCTTCGGACTTTTGCCAGAGCATTTTTTCGTCTTCGTTGCCCGGCAAGGTATCAGACTCCCAAGACACACGCGACCCAGGCGGTGTTGCACAACCCGTTGTCAACCCGAATGGCAGCAATATGAATAATAATACGAAAAATTTGCTCAACCCGGTGATCATTTTTGCCTTCTAGCGATTGCTCTCGCTTTGGGGATTGATGGTATTAATGCTATATTTATTTTAAATACCGGCAAGTTAAAACATTTCCCGTTTCCCGCAGGGGCCAGGAAATTATTTATTCGACTTATTAAAAGCAAAAGACATGCCTGCCTTCGCCCACGGGCTTCCGCCTTCGTTAAAACATAGCCGGGACCTTAATTCGTAATCGGCAATTTTGGTTTCAAACTTTAGCGTGGGCTTTACGGGGAAATGAGGAAATCAAAGGATGGGGATTATTACACAATACTTCTATTCTTCTACACATAAACAAAAAATTCACATTTTTTTTTGCTTCCGGTCATTTTTTTGTTGTCTTTTAGCGATTTATGGTTAATATATTCTGTAGCAATTATTCTACGGTTATGAGCATTGGGGGGCAGATTTTAAAAAGGAGGAAAGAAAATGAAAAAGCTTGTTGTTTTACTGTTTATCGTATTGTTGCTCGCCGCATGCAGTGACGAATGGTACGCACACGATACCGTCTATAAAGATTGGGATCACATTAAATTTAGCTGGTGGGGATACTCAAATCCGACCGCCGAAGTTGCCGCAAAGTCTAATGACCGCGCTTGGTGGGGAGAGGAGATACCCTATATCCCTGCTCAATAATTGCATGTTAACTGCAACTGTTTGACTGTTTCAAAGGCAGCTGAGTAAAATCTTTTTCTCTTTACGGGCATAAAATCCGTTTGCTCGCAACGATGTTATAAAAATATCCTGTTGAGATAAATCGGTTTGCCTGTGTGTGATTACGACCCGATGGCTTGCCTCAACTCGTTAACGTAAAAGGGTGGTACAAGGTAAATTGTAAACTTTGGACCACCCTTTTTTAGTCCTTCCTTAAAAAATCCCTTTCGTATTAACCGGAACATTGCATCCGGCCGCATGCGTTCGCGGCGGATAAAATGCATCTTTGAGATAGCTGATACTATATGTTGTGGTACCTTTTTCCTTGACGCACAATTTGCGTTTAAATATAATTTGGTATCAGCTGAACATTTCCTTGAGAGTCAAGCCCGGATATGGATTGCAAAGTTGACAACCGGGCTATTTTGGCAATATAAATCTTTACAGGCATCAACCCATCTTTAGGCCGTTGAGGTAAAAGAGATGAGTTTATCGCGGAATTGGATCGGGATCTTCCTGATTTTTTTTATGCTCACCATTCCGGCAGCCTGCATTCCCAATAAGCAAATGACCGTCGGATCTGCCGCAAGCCTTCTGGAAGATGTTGCCAAATCCTCCTACAAACAATCCGATTTAAGAGTCATCCGCGAAGGAATGCCGGCTTATCTCATGTTGATTGACGGCATGGTTGAGGCCGTGCCGCATAATGCCCGCCTGTTGATCACCGCAGCTCAGGCCTATGCCTCTTTCGCCTCTGCCTTTGTGGAAAATGAGGATAAAGATTTCGCCCGGACGCTCTATAAGAAAGCGAAAGAATATGCCCTGCGGTCACTGGAAATCCGAGGCCTGAAAGACCCTGTTGCAAGCCCCTTTAACGAATTCGAAGCCGGGCTAAAAAATCTTGGCAGCGACGATGTCCCCTATATGTTCTGGGCTGGAACATGTTGGGGAAGCTGGATCCGCCTGAATTTAGGTTCGATGGCCGCTCTGGCTGAACTGCCCCGGGTAGAGGCGTTAATGAAGCGGGTGCTGGTGCTTAATGAGCAATACTACTACGGCGGCCCCCATCTGTTTATGGGCATATGGTTCGCCTCCAGGCCCAAAATTGCCGGCGGTGACCTTGCAAAGGCTCAACTTCATTTTAAAAAGGCTTTGGAGTTTAGCCAAAATCAATTCTTAATGACCCACATCTATTATGCCGACCAGTATGCCCGCAAAGCCTTTGACAGGGATCTGTTCGTTTCCACCCTTGAGAAGGTATTGGACACCCCGGCCGATAGCATCCCGGAATTGACATTACTCAACACAATCGCTCATAAAAGGGCAAAAGAGATGCTTGCACAGGTAGACGAATATTTTTAGGAGGCCTCCACATGATTCGATCCGCAGTAATGAAAATTGCCGGGCTCGGTTTTATAACGCTGGCCCTTTTGGTGTCACCGGCCAATATTACGGCAAAGACGCTTGTGATTAAATTGGCCACCCTGGCCCCGGAAGGAAGCTCCTGGATTGAATCGTTTAATTCCATCGATAAGGAGGTGCGCGAAAAAACCGACAAGCAGGTGCGCTTTAAATTTTATCCCGGTGGGGTCTTAGGAGATGAAAAAGATATGCTTAGAAAAATGCATATCGGACAGATTCACGCCGCAGCTTTGAGTTCTGCGGGTTTATCCGCCATTTATAACGAGATGGATGTGTTTCAGATCCCTTTTCTTTTTCAATCCCATAAGGAAGTTGACCATGTTATAAAGGAAATGGATGCTTTTTTCCGCCAGGGGTTTGAAAAAAACGATTACGTTCTTTTAGCCTGGTCTGAGGCCGGCTTTGTCCATCTGATGTCAACCACGCCGGTGGCCACGCTGGATGACCTTAGAAAAGTCAAAGTCTGGACCTGGGCGGATTCACCGATGACCAAAGTGATATTTGACGAGGCCGGTGTATCGGCCATTCCGCTGTCAGTGCCGGATGTTTTGGTCGGTCTGCAAACCGGACTGGTGGATGTGGTTTACGCTCCGCCGAGCCTCGCCATTGCCTTGCAATGGTTTACCAAAACCAAATACCTAACCGATGTCAATCTGCTCTACTTAATCGGGGGCATGGTCATGAAGAAAAAATTATTTGATAAAATGTCCCCGGCCCACCAGAATATCCTCATGGATGTCTTCCGCCGCCAGATGGCCCGGTTGAAAACAACCATCCGCAAAGAAAACCAGGAAGCGGTTCAGGTGATGGTCAAACACGGCGTAAAAATAATTACACCATCACCCGCACAGGTTAGAGAGTATAAAACCGTATCCGAAAAAGCCGTGCAGCGCTTGGAGGATAAAAGCTTTTCTAAAAAGGTCAAAGATGAGGTCAGCGTTAAATTAGAGGCCTACAGAAAGAAGAACCAACAATGAATCGATGGCAACAGTGGAATGAAACGCTCGGCCGGGTCGAAAAATTTCTGGTGGCCGCTATGCTGAGTGTCATGATCCTGCTGGCATTTTTGCAGATTGCACTCAGAAACGTCTTTAGTACCGGAATTTCCTGGGGGGATCCCCTGGTTCGATACCTGGTTCTGTGGGTGGGATTTATCGGTGCCAGTTTGGCTACCAAAGAAGGAAAGCATATCACCATCGAGATATTTTCAAGGTGGTTTTCCGGGCACCGCAGCCTGTATCTCAAAGCCATCTCTTATCTGGTGTCGGCATTTGTCTGTGGGCTGTTGACCTTTGCGGGCTGGACATTTGTTCGAAACGAAGCCCAGATGGGAGCCACCAGCTTTTTGGAAATTCCGGCCTGGATTCCGCAAATCATTATTCCCGTCACCTTTGCCCTGATTACCCTGCGTTTTGTATTCAGCTTTTTAGCAGAGCTTGCGAATATCTTTAAACCCGGCAGTTATACCGAATACGGAAACAAATCATGAGTCTGCTGGCCGTCCTTGCTGCCATCCTTTTTATGCTGATTGGCGTGCCGGTTTTTGTAGTGATCTGCGGGCTGGCCCTTTATCTGCTTTTTGCCGGCGGAATTGATCTGTCAGCCATCATCATTGAGATGCATCGTATGGCCACCACTCCGTTGCTGGTGGCCATTCCGCTGTTTACCTTTGCGGGATATCTCCTTTCAGAAAGTGGAGCGCCCAAGCGGTTGATCCGGTTTTCAAATGCGGTCCTGGGCTGGCTGCCGGGAGGGCTATCGGTCATCGCCCTGGTTACCTGCGCTGTGTTTACCGCTCTGACCGGTGCCACCGGTCTGACAATCATCGCCCTGGGCGGTATCCTCCTGCCGGCCATGACGCGCGCCAAATATCCCGAAGTTTTTTCACTGGGGCTGTTGACCACTTCGGGGACTCTGGGATTGCTCTTTCCACCCAGCCTGCCCCTGATCATCTATGCGATCGTGGCTAAAGTCAGAATCGATCAGCTTTTCATCGCCGGAATCCTGCCCGGAATTTTTCTGGTGGTGCTGCTATCTGCTTTTGGCATTACCCGTGCTGTCCAGGCCAAAGTACCCAAGACCCGTTTTCAGATATCTGAAGTTTTCGGTGCCCTAAAAGAGGCCATATGGGAGCTACCCCTTCCGATAGTTGTTTTGGGCGGAATTTACAGCGGAAAGTTCGCGGTCAGTGAAGCCGCAGCCATTACGGCCGTTTATGTGTTAATTGTGGAAATTATTATCTATCGGGATATTCGCTGGCAAGACCTGCTGGAGATTATGAAAAAAAGCATGGTCCTGGTGGGTGCTGTATTGATTATTCTGGGGGCGGCCATGGGCCTGACCAACTATCTGATCGATGCCGAAATCCCGATGCAGATGCTGGACTTTTTCAAAACCCACATCGAAAGCAAAACCCTGTTTTTGATCGTATTAAATCTGTTTCTCCTGGCGGTCGGTTGTACCATGGGAATCTTTTCGGCCCTGGTTGTGGTCATCCCGCTGCTTTCACCGATTGCACTGGCCTACGGAATCGATCCGATTCATCTGGGAATTATCTTTTTAGCCAACCTGGAAATCGGAGCCTCCATCCCCCCGCTCGGTATCAATCTATTTATTGCCAGTATCCGCTTTGAAAGACCGGTATTGCGGCTCTATGTAGCCTCGCTGCCCTTTATCGCCATTTTGCTGATCGCCTTAGCCCTGATTACCTACATCCCCTGGATGAGCCTTGTATTGCTCAAATAAGGGGAACAATTATGGGGGCGGCCATCAAACTTCAGGCGGTAACAAAAGTTATCTTGACTTTCGCCTTAACGAGTTGACACGTCTCAAATAATTGCTAATATCAATCTGTTATGAACGAAACTCAACCCGAGGAATATGAGGAACGAACCGGGGTCAGTACCTCCTGGTGGATCCGGCAGATTATTTTGATTGGTATTGCCGGGTTTTATCTGGTCCTTGGAATTCAACTGCTGGTTTCTGCCTACCAGCTCAATGATCCGCCAAATTTCATCTTAACGTTTTACGCATCAAACTTTATGATTCTTATCAGCGCCGCTCTTCTGGTGGGCTTTATCTATCGCCTGGTGCTCACTTATCGGCGCCTGAAAAAAGCGCCTCCGCAATCTCACACCTGATTTAGCGATGGACGATGCATCAATCCGTTTCCGGTAAGCCTTCAACTAGCTCAAGGGGAAAGGCAAACAGAATCCCTTTGCCGGGCTCCTTTAAATCTCCGCAGAAGGACCTGATAACATCGACGGCTTTCTCAAGAACAGCCTTTTCCCGAATCACCGTAAGCATGATCTTATTAGCAGATTCGAGGTCTTTTAAGACTTTGTTGATCTGCTCCATCTCCGGCAAGGAAGCTCTTGTTTTCATTAAAACTCTTCCCATGCCCGTACTATCAAGGACCGTTGATCCCTGAATGCCAATCCTGGCAAAGCCCTCCAGAATATCGGACAGGTATTGCGTCTGTTCCAAAACATGAACGAGTAAATACATCGAATTCCTCCTTTATCTCTTTCTAATGGTTTTATACTCAGGATCGAATCTGAATTTTACGAACTTCTTTAGTACCTGCCTTTAGGTTTTGATCACGTTGTTCGGCTCTCTTTTCTGATGCGATTGCTTTGTGCGATTTGGTGTGCAACCAAATGTCCATACCTATCTTCAAAATAACCAGAATGCAAAGCAGCGGGACGGGCGAACCCAGCATCATAATGGGTACACCGCCGGCAATGATCGCCACGTGCATGAGGACGATTCGTGTGTAGGGTCGACTCATGAGCTTGCCAATGGTGAGCGTTAAATATTCTCCTCCTATCAGGTAATTGCGGATAAAGGAAATACCGTGGCTCACAACAAGACATAGAACCGGCCATTCCATCCCGGCCGGTCGACTTTCCCAGAGCTGTGCGATAACGGAGACCAGGAGCTGTACAAATACAAGCGGACCCAGCCATGGACTTTGTGGCGCGAAGGCGTCCAAATCGCCGCCCAGCTTAAAAAAGGCAAGTAGAAAAAAACCATGCACCGCACAAAAGCCGCCGAAGTGCACGCAGAAAAAGGGAATAATAAATAGTTTTTTAAACTGTTCAGATTGAGACTTTACCTTTACCAGAATCATCATGAGGACGTTGTAGGCCCCGATAATCAAATTCTCTATCCAATATAAAAGGACGATGGCAGCAGCGTCCCAACCGAAAAAAAGAACGCCAAACAGCGGGGCAAGATTGGCTGCGATGAGCGCAAGAATTGAAAATGGGGGTCGCTGACGCTTCATTTTTTAGCACCTCAACCGCACTTAAAAGGAATTTTTCATTCCGAACGGTAAAATACCCTCTGTGCATTTTCAAAGGCGATAAATTGTGCGGCCTGGGGGTTAAGGGTGGAGAGCATTTGCCGAAACCCTTTAATTCTTTTCTTATATTTCTTAAGGTTTACGCCTTTACGCCCGAAGTGAAAATCTGCTCCAATCATAAACCGTTCCGGCATTTCCTCAAAAAGCTGCGCCCAATCTTCATATACATGTCCTTCAGTATTGACAACCGGTTCGAGATTTTTCCACCTGTCGTGTCTCGTTTCGATCTTGATACTCATCATGACATTGGGATATGTTTTTAGAATTCTGCGCACATTTATTGAATTCGACATCGCTGTATGCGAATACAGCAGCTTTAAATCAGGATTTCTGCGATAAAGTAATTCCAAACCGCCAAATACTTCCTTCTCATAGGAGGTCCCTTTCGGATCAACCGTTTCAGCATGCAGGTCGAGCCACATTCCCTTTTTCGCGATCAGATCTACAATTTGCAAGAAAGGTTCAAAGTTGGGTGGATATTTTAGAACATGCTGGCGCCTGAATCCTTTATCAAAATGATAGGTTCCAATTTCTCCGACACCGGCATACTCACCACTGTCGATATCGTTTGAGAGCTGTGTAAGGATATTTTGTAATTCTTCTTCCCCGTATCCGTTGTCATAAGCTGAGTTGAGCCAGGTCGTTATATAATTGCTTGCGCAAAAAATCATCACCCTTTTGGGGTCCAAATTTTTAATCATTTTTCTTTTTACCACACCCAATTCCTGGTTGGGCCGTATTCCATCATTGGGTGTCGGCATAAAAAGAACAAGTTCAACCCCTAAATTTTGCATTAACCCAATTATTTCCTTAAGCTCTCTTTTATCAATGGCTGCAGCCGCTTTGGCTCTGCCATTCGGCGGATACAGGTGCGCATGGGTATCAATCAGAGGCCCGGCGTAGTTTTCGCCGGCAGAACGGACCGGCCGCGCCGGATCAGATCGGGTATGCTCAACTTCGAAAGCCGGAGGCGGAATGACAATAGCTGAACCTGAGCCCTTAATCTTGGTTGTCCCTGCATGCGCTGCTAAAATTAGCACTCCCCCAAGAATAACGGGTACGGTCCATTTGAATATTTTTTTGCACATCTGGTTTTCCCTTAATGCAATCCTGCCTTTTGGAGCATGGTGATTACCCGCTCCAGTGTTTCCGGAGCTTTATACGGTTGTGTTTCAGCATACTTTTGGAGCGTGAAGTCAGGCTTGATCCGTTTGACCTCAGACGCTGCCTTAGAGGCTTCCTCTTTTCGATCTAATGCGGCGTTAGCACCCGCCAGGATAAATAATGCATCCAGATTTTCCCGATCGGTTTTGAGAGCGTCTTCGGCTGCGGCAATTGCTTCTGCATGCCGGCCGCTGCCATAAAAAGCAGCAGCAAGGACTGCCGGAAAGAAAGGAGGGTAGACCGGTGCAAGACGAAGGGCAAATTTGGCAAAGTCGATCGCTTCGGTCGGTCGTCCCAGATAGATAAGGATCTTGGCCTTGGCCACAAAAGAAAGATCACAGCTTGGACGAGCGACAACAGCGTTCTCTACCGCCTCAAGCGCTTTATCGTGTTCGCGATTGAAAAGATGAATTTGGGCCATTATCAGGAGAGGCAGCCCCGTAAAATCCCCTAAATCCATAGCCTTTCTGGACAGTTCGGCAGCCCGCTGCAGTGAAAATGCGGCATCTTCGCTGAGCCTTTGATCGACGGCCCACCAATGGGAAAATGCCGCCATAGAATATCCGAAAAAAGATTCCGGATCCAACTGTATGGTTTCTTCAAACATCTGTTGGGCTTCAATAATATCATCTTTTGTCGAACCGAAGAGGGCCTGCCAGCCGCGATAGTAGGATTCAAGTGCATCCGGGTCCCGAATGATTTTCCGTATGGTAGGCGCCATTACCCCGGTAACAAGTTTGATGTCCATCGCCTCGACGATCTTTTCGGTTATTTCATCCTGAACAGCAAAGATATCGTCTATTTTTCTATTATAGCGTTCGGCCCACACCTGGCGGCCGCTGGAGGTTTCTATTAGTCGGGCGGTAATTCGGACACGATCACCTGCTTTGCGAACCCCTCCATCCAGGACATGACTGACACCGAGCTGATGGCCAAGCTCACGTACAGAAGGGGCCTGGGATTTGTAGCTAAACATTGAAATTTCGCTGATAAGGAAAAGTCCGGGGATCCTGACCAGAGCGGTCATGATGTCCATAGTCAGCCCGTCACTAAAATAATCCTGTTTTGAATCGGCGCTAAGATTAACAAATGGAAGAACCGCCAGAGACGGCCTCGCGGGAAGCGGCAATCTTGCCTGTTGTTGCGAGGCTGTTTCAGCCATTGGCGACGGTGTCTCAGCCTCCGGCGCAACCACCCGATACACTCTCACCGGATCAGGGATATTTTTTAGTATTTTCGTTCCCATGTCGACAAAACCAAGTTCAAGTTTGTTGTGAACCTGGGTGAAAACAGATTCCGAGATGCAGATACCCCCGGACTCCGCAAGACCTTCCAGACGGGCTGCTACATTTACCCCATCACCATATATGACATCCCCATCGCTCAGAATATCGCCCAGATTGATTCCAATGCGAAAATTCATTCGCCGATTTTCATCAAGTTTGGCGTTCAGAAGGAAAAGCGCGCGCTGAATATTCCTGGCACAATCCACGGCGTCGATCGCACTGTGAAACTCAGCCAGCATGTTATCGCCGACGAAGTCAACCACCCGGCCTTCATTCTCACCCACCATTGCGGTGATTTTATCCCGGCAGGCAGACAGCGTGCGAATGGTTGCCACCTCATCCTCGGCCATAAGACGACTGTAACCGACCACATCGGCGCTCAAAAGCGCAGCAAGTCTATGTTTAATATTACCGTCGGTCATTCGAAAAACGCCTCCATAATGGGGTCAAACCTTGATCTTTGACTTCATCAAATTGTATTTACGCTCCAATTCGGTTGATTTAGAAATTTCAAATTTTATAATGCTTGCCCGCCGACTTACAGCCGAATAGGTAATCCCAAAAAGCTCTCCAATTTGACTGTTCGTATACAAACCCGTCTCCCTTAAATAATGCAGCAAAAGATCCCGATCTTGGATATCCTTTATCAAAAATCGTTCTGGTTCGTTAGATACTATAATATCACAATTTAATATTTTAGCGGCCTTTTGGATCAATTTGAAAAGATTTTTGCCTTTAATTATCTGATTCAATTGGGGAAGCTCTGCATCAGGATCTTTCGAAAGGTAGTTCGTTTCGATCTGGTCTAAAAACCGCTTAGTTCCAAATACCAGTCCATAGCGCAGATTCTCCCAAATTTGGTTTTCCTCCTCGGAATATTTCTGAACCTTTTCGCGGTAAGCTCTATAAGGATCCTTCTCCTTAAACTGAGAGAGAATCAGTTTTGTGTTTAACCATTCAGGGTGATTTGCATCGTACGCATAAGCTCGATAGCTGCTCCAGGGGTAGGCCGCAAGTCGATTTGAAATACCGGCTCGCAAGGGGTTGCGATGAATATAGCAGGAAAGTTGCATCAAGTAAGCTTCATTTTGAACTAGGATGCTTTTGAATCTGCCCTGAAATAGATGTCCACTCCGCAAATGTCGCAGATTAAAACGCCGGGTGTAGGTCGTTCCAAGCCAATGCATGCTTTTGGAAAGATTGGCTTCGCGGGTGCGCAGCAAAAGATGGTAGTGATTGCTCATGAGAACATAGGCAAATATATCAACATCAAATCGCTGCGACATCTCGTCTATAGCTTTTAAAAAAGAGCGCCGATCATCGTCTTCCAAAAATATGTCGCGCTGCTCATTTCCCCTCGAAAATATATGATACAGGGCTCCCTCATATTCTATGCGCAATGCTCTGGCCATAGACTTCAGCTATCAAAAATCGCTATTAAAAGTCAATCGCCTTAATCAATAATCAAGGTTTGACCCCATTTTCTCAGCTTTTTGTTTCATTGCTGCATGTGTCCCAAATAATAATTTAGAGTATAATCACACCCAATCAGATCTGTAAGCTCGTTAAGCCGAACTTCTCCAGCATGAAACTGTGAAATGCGTCGTCATCAAGATTGGCGCGTTTTCCGAGGAAATCCTCACTCAAGGGACCCGCGCAATAAACCGCCTTGGGGTCATCGGAGAGAACCGCATTTAAAATAAGATCGGCGATTAGCTCGGGGCCGGGAATGGACAGACCGGCGAACAGCTTGCCCGTCTCCGCGCCTGCGGTTTGATACATGGATTTGTAATCAGGATTCGTTCTGGCCATGAGATCACCGGTCAATTCAGTGGCAACCTCATTAAATTCGGTGGCAATCGGACCAGGGCGGATGGCCACCACCCTGATTCCAAATGGAGATAGCTCCAAACGTAATGCATCCGATATGCCTTCCACTGCGTATTTAGCGGCGGCATAGACCCCGCTTCCGGGAAAGGCGAATTTTCCGGCTATGGAGCTGAGATTCACAACGGTTCCCTTCCTCAGCTTGCGCATTCCGGGCAAACACGCCTGTGTGACGCGCATCAGTGCAAACAGATTGACCTCAAATAGACGCTTGACGGCGTCCATGGAGACATCCTCCAGCGCCCCCCTGATGCTGTACCCGGCATTGTTTATGAGGACGGAAACAGGCTCTGACAGGTCTGAAAGAAAGCTGCAGAATGTCTCTGTGTCCGCAGGCTGTGAAAGGTCTACCTGCCTGGGCGTAATACCCTTAACTTGATCCGCCAGTTCATTGAGACGATCCATCCGTCTGGCCGCAGCAATGACCTCAAAACCCTTTGCGGCCAATCTAATGGCTGCCTCGCGCCCGATTCCACTGCTGGCTCCTGTTACCAATGCCGTTTGTTTTTGTTCCTCCATCCTGACCTCCTTAAAAAGTTATTACCTAAATATTGCCCCGCTTCGCGGGATGAAGCGTCTAATTTTATGACACCAAGGGGCTCCTCATAAAAATAGATGAGAAGCTCTTTGTTATTTAGCGGTGTATTTTGTCAGTCCCGCGGCGCACCTAATAAAGCTTTAGAGAGAATGCCGACATTATCAAGTTTCTCAAAAAGTCCGGTAGCGATCAATATGACGGAAAGCACCAGATAGAAAATAAATCCTGCCAGCAAGCCCAACCCGTATGGTGCGATCCAATCTTGATAATTACCCAAAAATCCGATAATCGTGGCGCTGCTCACCGCACCAATTGCAACGCTTAACATTTCAATACTGAACTCTTTTGTATGGCGAACTGCATAATAAAGCAAGTAACCGAAAACAAATCCTATTCCAAAAATCCCCAAAAAAACAAGACCGGTCATTTTTTCTCCCTCCTTTAATAAATTTCGAGGCGCCTCATTCCAGGGACATCCACAGACAGTCAATCCAATCCAGGGCCATATGAATCACCAATCCCACTCCAACCACTCGGGTTTTTGGTATTGCCGTCAGCCCCAGATAGGCAGCTATCGCCAGATATGAATGCAGAGGATGAAATCCGATTCCACAGCGGTTGGGATCATAAATCGGATCGGCAAGCAGATGATCGAAATCGATAATATTGACCAATAGCATGACAAACCAGGCTATTTTCCATCGCTCCGCAAATGCCCATCGCGCGACGACACCCGGGACAACGATATGAAGTGCTATATGAAAGATTGGGCGGAACACTAGATTATATGCTAACTCCCTGTTGGCTGTCTTGCCGCATTCTAAAAATTTTGGCAGCTAATTTTTTAAATAAAATAATCGGCACTTCAGGCTGTTTGGCAAAACTAAATTTAACAGCATCGGGCAATAAACGGCGGGGGATCGCTTCCGTTGAAATATCCGTCCACGGGATAAACAACGGCGGGTGGCCAACCCGAAATATGGGCAATACCGATAAATAAAGTCCATATTTATTGGCGCCAATGTTTACACAGTTGCTGTAACTTGTCCACCGGCGCATAGCCACACTTTTTAGCCACAGTTTCTGACCATCAAAAGCGGAATTTGCCTGGTAATCCTGGCTCAGTGCTTTCCATCCGCCAACGACAGAAATAAGTTTGCAGACGCAAATCCACAGGGCGATGAAAAATAGTATATAGGCAGGTACGGAAAAAGGTTCAAGCTGATTTGCAAACATAATTATCGAATTTTCTTTTTTCAATTATCAAGACTTTATATTGGTCCCCGATGAGTCTGGCAAGCGTGGATCCGGCCGGACCGGCGCCTAAAATGGCAACATCATACATAAGAGATATAAGTTCTTAAATTCTAGTGCAATGTCCCACAAAAATGTTACAAAAGTCGTGCGGGTTCGGTGTCAACGTTTTGGCTGCTGGCTTTTAGCTGCTGGCTGCTGGCTGCTGGACAGTAACGAGTGACCAGAAGCCAGGAACCAGGGGCCTTACACCTGAATCCTAAAAAAAACCCGTATTTTGTAAATAACTTGCCGGAAGCAACACTTGCCTTTATATCTTCAGTCGAGCGTCCGCCATTCGGCATCTTTGAAATAATAAATCCGTCGGCCGAATGGCGGTGCCACTGCCCACATTAGATTCGGATCGCCCTGATTAGAGAAATACCGGAATTTGTTATCCGACATTCGGTAGGCACTGCTGGGAATACTTTCCAGGTAACTCGGAATCAATTGATTCAAATTTTCGGGATAATGACCGTTATCGGCATAATAGGTATTTACGGCCTTGATAACGCTTTTGGCATTATTCGCACCCATGTGTGAATTGAATTTGAATATTCCCAAAATACCCATCAGGGCGATTAGATATATCGCTGCTTTAATCGCATACAGTTTTGCGTATTTTTTATCTCGCCATAAAAATATGAGCGCTGAAATTCCGGATGCGCATACGATAAAAAATAGAAAGCTCAGACCCAGGGAGGGAATTCCGAATATAAATGCATCGAAAATCATCAGACAAAAAGCGATGATGGCTATTTTTTTGAACTTAAATGATTTTTCCGCAGAATCAGGCATGAAAATTAATTTATTTCTCCCGAATTAGTGGGGGTCAACGCTCGCGCAGCAGTATTCTGACCGCAATCTGGATTAAAAAGGCATTGATGTTAATAAATATTTTCGCATATTGTGCGCAAAAAAGCAAAAAAGCAGTTATAACTAACCGCAAATATTGATAAATAATTTTTCCGGAACAATCGTCTGGTTTTCGATAACCGACTTGAGAAATTTTAATGCTTATTAAAAGGAATCATCAGAATTGATTTTACGAGACTGGTGAAAGAATCAAAAACTGCAGGAGGAAACCGGCGGGAGCTGGCTTCAGGAATAAAACGGAGACATCTCGGCGACAATTGCGTTTATCCATTATTTTAATAAAGACAATGGCCCGACCTGATAGACGTCGCCAATTGCATAAAATTTATTTTAAAATTGTTATCTTCGAAACGCTAAAAATACCGGTACCAAAAAATCGCAGCAAGAATTCCCAGGATCGCGATGGCGATAAACACCAACGCCAGGATCCCAACAAACTTCCAGAAAGATTTCTGGTAAGCCATCGCTTTGCCAAGCTGGGCCGAATCGCCTCGTTTTAAAAATGAAGCGATTGCAGCGGAATACTTGGAAAGCCATATTGAGGGGACCAGACAAAAAACACTGGTCAGAAGGTAAAATATCCCCAGCCCCAGAAATGCCCAGGGCGGCGCTTGGGGGGAAATCGGAATAAAGTTTCCGCCCACCATTAGGCCAAGCCCTACGAGTATGGTAAGACCCGTTCCGATAAAACCCAAAATCGATAACAGGCGGGTCCAGGGTTTGGTGGCCCGCAGTGAGCTCATGATATAATTAAGGATGGCCTTATTTTTATCGACGCTTGTGTCCTTAGCCTCGCGAGGCTCCGGAACATCCTGTCCCATCGTAAATTCAGTCATAACCCCCTCCTTTATTTTACGTGAATTTTGCATGAAAATAATTGATGATGATCTTTTTTATTCTCATCTATTTTCACGCAAAATTTAGGTATTAATTTAGCTCCTATATCCCTAAATTGATCAGCACTGCGCTGCCCAATTTACCGACTGTCTGTGGAAACATCTGAAAGCGTAGACTGGATGCTTTAATATCCTTCCAACCAATCTGGTGGAGAACTTTCGCATAATGTTATGCAGATTAAATTGAAAATTACAATACCTGCACTTGCGTAAACAGATATAAAAGCGATATTTCGATGCATTGGTAAAAGTTCATGATATAGGGCCAGACCGAGAGCGAGTGCTCCGATGCCTATCAAAGCTAAGTTGCGCAGGACACTGGGTCCATCGATACCATAATTCGGGCTTTTCGATTTGATTGCAGGGTTTTTCATCAAAATTTAAGGCTTTTAAAAAATTCCCAGATCTCATCACAAGCGTTGATGTCGCGGCTGGTTCGACCGATGAGCCCTGCCGGTAAGTACTGACGACCATCCGGCCAGGTGTGCCCGCCCCCATCTATCCGATAAAGCACAACTTTGGACGCTGCCGCACACTGCGTGTATTCAATTTTTGTGACGCGGGTGCCGTCTGCGGCATTGTCTGTAAGTTGAGCCGCCCGGGCTTCCGAAGTGCAGCGATTCTTTTTTCGCCAAATTCTAATCGTTTCATCAGTTGAGAGCACCTCGCCCCTTTCCCGTCGAAATACGGTTATTTGGCCCCCGCTGTATGGAACCAAGGGATCCTCGGTACCGTTGAAAACAACAAGGCTTACACTTGATTCAGAACGGCACAGCGGCTCTATTGCGGATGGAATCTGGGCGGTGACAGGTGCGATGGCGCGAATTTTATCGGGCAGGCTGCACCCCAGGTTGAACGCCATGAGCCCACCGTTTGAGATTCCGGTCACAAAAATCCGCTTTGAATCAATCGGGTATGCAGCTGCCAGATGTTCGATCAATGCACGAAAAAAACCGACATCATCGATGCCTTTGCGGTGGGCACCGGAAATCTTGTCGGGCCGGCCATCGTTCCAGGACTTGTCAATGCCCTGGGGATAAACTACAAAAAACCCATCGCGATCGGCCAGTTCGTTGAATCGTCCTTTTGTCAACCGGAGCATACCTCGGTAAGTGCCGCCACCGCCATGCAGCACGAAAAGCAGCGGTCGTTTGCCCGAATGGCCGGGTTTTAGGGGCGGTGAATAGATCAAGTATTTGCGTTCCAGCCCCTCATGGTTGAAAGAGCGTCCTGCAGGCATTTGCCCATGCGCACACGAAAGTAAAGATGAAGTCCATATGGCCAGAAGCGCTATTGTAAAGGCTAAATATTTCAGTTTTCGATTAATCAGAAGGTGCCTCCTCTATGCAAAGCCACCATTAACGAAAAATTTGACATTTCCCATCAACCCAAAACTCGATCTTGAAGATACCACCAAGCTTTACCCTATTGCCTAAAATTGGGAATAAACATGGGGGTTTTATTCTTATAATCAAGATATTCTTCACCGAGTCGTTTCGCGAGCTCAGGTTCCTCGATAGCTTTCAATTCCCACACATTTAAAACTATGAAAAGTGGTGTGAATATGAAGGTAAAACTAAAAGATCCAATTAATATACCAAAACCAAATAGTAATATGAATACGCCTGAAAGCATCGGGTTTCTTGCATAGGCATACGGGCCGTCGGCAACTACCTTAGGCGGAGGATTAAAGGGCACTGGCGTTCCCTTCACTTTAAGAAAATGCAGAACTGACCATCCAATTAAGAACAGTCCCGGAAAAAGTAGCGGTAAAGAAAAAATAATATTAACCGGCTTTGAAAAAAGCCGGGGAAGCTCTAATAATTGATCTAATTGCAAGGCTAAAAGGATAAACAGCGTTATAAAGAAAGCAAAGAAAATCGCCCCTAGGGGAGTTAGAAGATTCCGAACCTTCTTACTGCCTGTCGCCACCTTATAAAGAATATCAATCAATTTTGTTTTTAAATACACAGACATAACATCCATTAAGATTAGAACCCATCTCAAAAATGTGGATCCGTGTTCAGGGCCCCGCTACAGCGGGATTACATATCTAATCTTAATAAATTAATGTATGCATCAAGGCGTCCTGTGAATTGAAAACGGAGCGTACACGGAGTACGTGAGTATTTCAATTCGCAGGAAGATGCACCTTAATACAATAAGATCGATGCTGAATCAGGCTCTGCGTGACAACGCAGCCATGGGCACTTAGACGCTTTTTTGAGATGGGTTCTAAATCAATCCTCCGATTAAAATAAGAACGGCCGAAGCAGTGAAAATGAATGGGCATAGTTTAAATGGCAAAAAGCGAACTTTAAAACCGGTGAATAAAGATAACAATGCCATTACCAGAAGCATAATAGCTGAAATGAAGTAAATGGCGGTAGAGACAACATTTGATGAATCAATAACAGTTACTGCCGCTACAAGAACACCGATAAAGATTAATGCAAGACCTTCAGTAATCCACTCCATTGTAATAATGCGCCTATTATCGATGCTTATCTCTCCAAATCCCTGAACAACTGATTTCGTCGGAAAGAGGTGCGCTACCCCCCAAATAAGCGTGAGGCCGGATCCAAGATATAGGAGTATCAAATCCATCAGACACCCTCCTCATTTCTTTCAGAGATAATCCTCCTTAGTTTTGACTTGAAGCGCCTGGGGTAATGACTTTTTATACCAAAGAATCTGTTTGGGCAGATTGTTAAACCGGCTTACAATTGAATTATAGCGTTTTAGTAAGTTGGAAAATTTATTTGTTATTGTTTCCGATTTCTCTAAAAAATCCTCTATTTCTTTTAAAAGCGTTGCTCTGGTCTCATCATCTATATTTCGGCTTTTAAAAATTATATATTTCTCCCCTAACTGCTGCATTTCAATTAAAACTTTTGAGAATGCGACTAATTCCTCCTCATACATCAAAAATCTTGCATATAATTTTTGCTTTTCTTTGTATGTAAAGTAATCACGGATAGAAATGATCGCTGCTATTAACACAACGACCATTATCAATATTTTGATGGCTGTTTTCATTATGGAGCCTCTGTTGCGGCTAGTGCTTCAACTTTTTATAACTGCTTAGAAAATCCCTGGGGCTGACGATTTTAATAGCCATGTAATCTTGAATTTCTAAAAGCGCTTTGTCGCCGGTAATAATAAAATCAGCCTTCAAGGCGGCAGCACATTCAATGAATTTATTATCGTCAGGGTCTTTTTCCACAACGTACAATTCTGGAGTCTTTGCCGTAAATACGACATGAAAACCATGCGCAAAAAGGCCCAGTAATTCGTCAAGCTCTTTTTCATTTTGCAGCCCAAGGCGGCGCAAAACCTCTATGTATTCATCAACGATGCGTTTCGACAGACAAAGGGCGACTTCACCCGATTTCCAAAGATCAACTACTTTGCGAGAATGACCGCCGAAAAAGGATGAAACGAAGACATTCGTATCCATTACAATCCTGATCACTTCTTCGCTCTCACTTCCTGAATGGCACGCCGGATCTCTTGAGGACCAACCTTCCGGGATGTGAGTCTATCACCGATACGCTGCCACAGATCGTCTATATATAGGCCAATATCACGATTTTTTACATAATCTTCCAACAATTCTCGGACAACTTCACTAACGCTCTTGCCCTCCGCCTTTGCGAGGTTGTTAACCTTATTCTTGAGTTCGGGGTTGATCCGAACTATCATTTGAGTGGTCATTTTAATTCTCCAGGTAAATGTTATATTGTATATACGTTATATCAAATCATATTCTATGTCAAGAATGGAATTTATCAAACGACAGGGGCTGGGAGGGTCAGGGGCAGGACCATGCTATGTGGTTATAATTAATGTCGTTTCGCGAGGACTAGCAGGCGCAGAGGCCCGTGCTGCTTGAATATCATCCATTCCCATGAGTTGTCGTTTTCCGGCCTGAATTGTCGTTTTGGGGTTCTGAATTGTCGTTTTCCGGCTTAATCTGGCAGGCGCAGAGGCCTGCCCTACACAAAAACTATCCATAGATTGCGCAGATTTCACAGATAAAAACTGGCATCGAATCTTAAATACTGAAATTTTAAATTCCGTCAAGCAGATTTAAATTTAAATCTTCAACGACGATTTGACTCATCGACTATTTTACAATTTAGGGTCTTAATTTAGGATGCCGGGGGAGATGACCAGGCGAGATTTTTCTTTTTGGTAGTGGTAGGATTTTACTAAGGCCTTTATAAATTGAAGGTTTTCAGCGGCTGTTCCGACGAGGCGGATTCCGATATTATGCTGACCGGCATCATTCTTTGTGCAATAGACAACCTCGCCTTTAATTTCTATTTCCTTATTGGCTAAATCGAAAAACATCAAGGAGATGTTGTCTGAGCTAATTGCCTGGAAGGTTTCAATCTGAATTCCGGTTTGGCTCACATTTCGAACAACGGCTATATTGTATCCGATGACCTTGCCCTTTGAATCTTTACCTAAATAGGAAATCGGATCAAATATTTGAACTCGTGAATATTTTCGTCTTTCTTTTTCTCCCATAATATAAATATCGGCTTTAAGGTTGGAATCTTTATTTTATTTAATATCTTAAGAAATTTACCGAAATTGCCGATATTAGATCTATCCGTTGTTTGATGCGCTAAATAATTGATTTTACACAGAAGAATTGATCTTGCCCACAAGATCTTAAAATTCGGTTACACCTGCGGAAAGGTGATTTTAAATTGAAAGTGCCTGAATTTATAAAGAAAGCCTCAGCAAATCAGATCAAAATCGATAAAAATACAGTTGAGCACATTATCGATGGCTCCATAGTTATCAATTCCATTGACTTGATGCTCGACGCTATAAAAAAATTTCCTGCCGAACCTGACCTGGTGCGGATATATGCGGGTTTGCTTACAAAAAATAAGATGCCTGATGCTGCTGCAAAAGCCTACAACCGGGCTGCCAAACTATATTTGAACGACGGAAAAATACTGCCGGCAATGGTTTCAAAAATTTCTCAATGGCATATTGAGATGCCTTCCGATCAAAACGTGCAATCCTTTTTATCCGAACTAAACAGCAGCAATAACAAAACACTGCCTCTTGGACACTTCTTTTCCAAATTATCCATCCAGGAGTTAAAGGCGTTTTGTTCTCTTTTTGAAAATATACGACTGCCGTCCGGACAGGTCGTTAAAGAGATTGGTGATCCGGAAGACCATCTATTTTTTGTTGTATCCGGCCGATTAAAAGATTCCATTTACCTGACTTTGCAAAATCAAAGAAAGATTTTTCGAAAACCCACATTAACGCTGGCAGAAAATGATTTCTTTGGAGATATCTATCCGTTTAACAAAGAGCAAAGATCTCAATCCTATATTGAAACACTTGAGCCGGTAGAGTTAGTCAGAATACCCAAAGAAAAACTCATGCGGATCGGCCGCAAATATCCGAATATTGAGCTTGGGATTATAGACTTATTAAGTATTCGCTCACTAAGTGATGAAGACGCGCCTTCAGACCAGATTCGAAGGCAGACCCGGCAGAAATTCGCATTAAAACTGCAGCTTGAAATTTTTCCGGAACATTCACCTGATGGAGCCCTTCTCATAGAAGGCGACTCCGAAGACATCTCGATCGGGGGTATGAGCATCATTATCGATTCAACAGAAGTCGCTAACAACTCTGGTGTTTCCCCTCTCTATAAGACCGTAGCAAATGCGAAAATAAACGTCAGTGTTATAACGCACACTCTATTGTTGAAAATTTCCGGCAAGATTGTTTGGAGTCGGGAGGTTGCCCATGGTGGGGTTAAAACATTGGCCATCGGCATGCAGTTTGATGAAATGTCCCCCAAAATCCGGGGACTGCTATTCGCTTTAGTTAACAGCCTGGATTGAATTTCTCTTGACATTTAAATGTGTTTTAATAACTGGACAAAACTTGTAACCGGCTAACTCAATCGCTTTAAATTCGTCTCCAGGCTAATTTAAAGCGGCAGGGCCAGCGATGGCTCTGCTTTTTTATTGGACATAATTTACTGGATGATTTTCGAATTTGACCCTGCGCTATTTTGGGGTATCCGCATAAAAGAAAACCGTCAAATTCGAATGATCATAATTCTATTTGACCCCGTCCATTTTAATGATGTATAGAAACCCATAGAGGGCATAGATCCGCTACTTTAACCGACTTGCCGCACGTTTTTAATCCGGCAAAGCGAACCCGGTCTGACTTCTCAATTCGCATTCTGCATAAATCATAAGCTATCAAAGATCCAGACATAGATCTGGTTTTGGTAGGTAACTTATATCTTTCTTCATAAAAA
Source organism: Desulfobacterales bacterium (assembly GCA_030145015.1). The sequence continues at coordinate 398 of JAQYWI010000001.1, read as the reverse complement.
ACCATTCCAACAATTTACTTTATTAGAAGCTATCTCAAAAATGTATTTAGCACCCGATGGTACAGTTTTAATCCTATAAAAGGTGCTTGCAACAAATGAGCTAAAATTAAAAATGATCTAAAATGCCTAAAATTATGGTCTCGCTGCGCTCCATCTTTTATTATTAATATGACATAATCCCTCAATTTTAGGCATTTCTAACTTTCGAGCACCTTTGGAACTTTTTTCTCTGTTTTCGAAGATGAACTGCTAATTTTGAGATAGGTTCTATCACTAGAACGATAGAACGCCTGTTTATCTTTTAAGGCTCCATGATGAAAAACATCCCTGTATGGAGAACGCCATGGGAAAAAATAGAATAAGAGATAACGGTGGCACACGCGCAAGGACAGACAGGC
>JAQYWI010000163.1 GCA_030145015.1 Desulfobacterales bacterium | reverse complement strand
ATCGTTTCCTCAGGTTGAGGGTGTTACTCATCGCTTTGTGATAGTCAAAAGCTTTAATTGGCATCTGGCTGAAGCGGGTAGTGGCGAACCTATGCTTCTGCTTCATGGATGGCCACAACACTGGTATATGTGGCGTTATCAGATTCCTCATCTCGCTCAATACTATACTGTTATCTGCCCTGACCTGCGTGGCTTCGGATGGTCGGATGCGCCAGCGACGAGTTACGAAAAAGAACAATTCGTAGACGATATAATCGCCTTGCTGGACACTCTTAAGCTCAAGCGCATTCGATTGATGGCCCACGATTGGGGCGGCTGGATCGCATTTCTCCTTTGTTTGCGTCAGCCTGAACGCATAAAGCGCTATTTGGCGCTCAATATTCCTCATCCGTTTCAGACGTTAGACTCACGGACCTTACATTTGTGGCGCTTTTGGTATCAATGGGTTATCGCAAGTCCCTTCCTTGGCAAGTGGTTAATCCAACATCAAAGTGGCTTCGTGCGTCTGCTTCTTCAATGGGGAGTTGTTAACAAAACTTGGTCCGATGATGAAATCGCCGCTTACACCAGCCAAATCCAGGAGCCGGCTCGCGCTTATGCCAGCGTACGGCTGTACCGTAGTTTTCTCCTGCGTGAGCTTATACCTATAATTCGTGGGCGGTACCGGTCTTCGCGCCTGTTAACTCCTACCTTGATATTCTTTGGCACGCGAGATTTTGCCCTCGCACCAGAGCTTCTGAAAGGGTACGAGCCTTACGCTGACAACTTAAAGGTTGAACTGGTGCCAAATTGTGGTCATTTCATTGCTGAAGACCATCCGGAACTCGTGACAAAGCGCGCCTTAGAATTCTTCGCTGGTTAGCCATAGAAACGCCTTAAAACAATGGTCTCAGGTGCCAACTTCCGCTTTGTTTTAGCGCCTTACCTGATGCCCGACATTATCAACTTGCGATTTCTCCAACTAATCGCAACTGAGCCTAAATTACAGATATCAACAATAAAAACCAAGTATCTGGCGTCCTCATATTTTCAGATTGTAAACGTATCTGAACTTGGGTAGATCACTGAAAAACAGTGACAATTAATATTTTAACTTACTTTCGAATTCTGTCAACTCAAGTAAAGGTTCGGGGCAGTTAAGCTTCCTGCCGGTACGCCCACGGAATGGAATTATGCTGTTTGATATTTAACGTTCCAGGAGGCAATTTTTCGTGGGACCCTACTATAAGCCGGCCATCAGGCGCAAGGGCTTTGATAACCTTGCTCAAGCCCTCTTTTTTTTTACGCTCCATATAGTAAGTTAAAAGATTGTTTCTTAAAAAGATGATATCAAACGCCGACCCGGGCGGATCTGTGAAAATATCCTGTACTTTCCAATCAATGCCTTTTTTAAGGAACGCCTTTACCTCAAAGTGATGACCGCTTTTTCTAATATCAAAATAATGTTCGCGAATGTCCGGCGGAACCTCCTTCAAACTGCTTTGGGTGTATATCCCGGCCTTGGCCTTTTCGATATAATCCGGATGCATGTCGGTGGCCGTTATCCCGAGGTCGGGCGCCTGAGCATTTTTCCCCATTAAGCGATCCCAGACAATCTTGAAACTGTACACCTCTTCTCCACGGGCGCAACCCGCTGACCATACCTGAAATATTTTCTTTTCGGTTTCAATCATACCGGGCAAAATATCATCTTCCAGATCATGCCAGAGTTTGCGATCACGAAAAAACCGGCTGATTGAAACCGTCATCCGCCTTTCAGATTCCTGCCGAACCGCATCGCTTTGATTTAACAAATTTAAATAGACTTTTATATTCGGGCAATTTAATTCCTGCATATGTCGGGATATGCGTTTTTTAACGCCTTTTCTGACTTTGCGATAGCCGGTCCATGAATAATTGAACCGATCAAGAAGCTGTCGAAACTGATCATCATCCATAGGTCTAAATTTAAGCCGGCTTTTGCAGTTATTCAAGGAAAAATCTTTGCGTTGGAGTGTTGGAGTGGTGGAGCGCTGGGGTATTGGAGTGTTGAAGAACTGCAGCAATGGCGTATTGAAAGTTCTTGCACGAAAACGCTGATCCCGCTAATAGGTATTTGGTGTCTTTAAAAAAATCCCGTTATTCACAAATAATGTATTTATAAGCCATGAATTTCATAGGTTTGGATGCTTGCAAAAAGGCGTGGTTTGCTGTAGCGCTTAATTGGCGCAGAAATTGGAACAGGTAATATGAATTGGGCTTAAACCAAAGATTCAACAGTAATTTAATGTCTCACAATTTCTATAACTGAATACAAAGGCAGCCTACTTCTTGGGGTATTAGTTTTTGCCTCAATCATGGAATAATGGAATAGTGGAACGGCGGAATAACGGGTTTTCAAAGGATATTATCCATTTTAAATTTTATCAATAGGATGAATTTTACCATTTACCCAATATTGCAACATCCCAAAACCCATAGTTCCAATATTCCAGCATAGCGCTAAAGCTTCACTTCGTGCCCAACATTCCAATTGGGCGAAGCCCCTAACTTGAGATTGGAGATTGACGATGGATCAAAAGGTAAGCGATGCTATTTATGCGGCGGTAAAAAAAGAGCCTTTCGCAAAAGTAATGAAGATGAATCTGGTGGAATTGGAGCTGGGTTATTCAGCTGTAGAAATGATTTATGATCCGGTCAATATGAACAATATCTATGAGCGCGCTCATGGCGGCGCTGTGTTTGCGCTAATTGATGAAGCCTTTGAAACCGCCGGCCAGACCGACGGCACCATCGCTGTGGCGCTAAATGTAAATGTGACCTACGTTTCCAGTCCTCAACCTGGTGTTCGGCTGCGCGCGGAGGCCAAACAGGCCAGCCGGACCAAAAAGACCGCCGGGTACGACATAAAGGTCACCGACCAAAACGGCAATCTAATTGCCACCTGCTCTGCCCTGGCTTATCGAACGGGGAAGCCCATTCCTTTCCTTTAAAAAATGGTGAATTACTCGAAGCCGGAGTAGGTACCGGATGGAACCTGAAATATTAAATTCTGAAATTAATTTATTCTTGAATGGTGGGTCTGCCTTTTTTATGAAAATATCAATAAATGATGTGGCGGAAAGGTCGTGACCAGAATAACGATGAGTTGCCTGAAACCTTTTTTGACGCACTTGGCCCGACGTTTATTTATCATTTTGCCAATAATAATTTGGGTGACAAACCTATTTTGTCATTTAGTTATTCCCTATTCGACTAATGCGCAAACCAGGCAGAAACGATTAGTAAACGACCAAGTATTCATTTATCAAATAGCCCCGGATAAAAGAGGGGGTAAAGCGTATAAGCTTGTCTATCTTGTTGAAGCTCCAATCGATGTATACTGGAAGTTCAAAACAGATTTTGATAATGATTTTTTAGTAAAAAACAAATATATTCGGGAGCACAATTTCATTTCGCAAAATGGCAATACGTTTATTACCGAAGACAAATATACCTATGGCCCGGATGTATATTTCCGGTGGCAGACCGCAGGGTTCCCGGAAACATACCGGTTGGATTTTGTTCTCCTGAATCCGAAACAATGCAGGCAGAAATTCCATTATGGGCATATACAGCTGGAGTCGGTAACAGAAAAAACCCGGGTTACCCAGGTGGCTTATTTCGATTTTTGGGGTGCCTCCCTCTGGGCAAACTATCCCTGGAGGGGGGGAATGAAGGATTTTTTGTCATACACGGCACATTGGGAACAGGAGACAATATTGCACTTAAAAAGCCGATATTACAATGAAACTCACAAATAAAAAGGGATAGAGTATGGACAGATCCCGGTGTTCAATCCTTCAAGTCATATGCACGTTCTTTTTATTGGCCCTTTTATTGGCTGGCTGCGCAATTGTACCGGTGCCTACCCAATCGGATCGCATTGGTGAAAACGGACCACTCGGCAGTTGTGCGGATTTTTTTGCATCACTTGATAAAAGAACCGAAGAAGCTGAGGTTCTTGATCCGGGTGTTTTCCGGGTAAAAAATTATCCATACTTAAGAGTGAATCGATTCATAGCCTCGTTTCGCGAAGAGGTTGACAACCAAGCCGCCTTTGCTAAATGGGCGGACCGAATGCAAGCACTGGATCAAGATGCCCGCAAATATGAAATTGCAAACCTGCCTAATTCGGCTGTCGCTGAACTAGACTCAGTGAACAACAGAGCCGGACTTTTCAGTAAGGTTGCCACCTGTGGCGACCTTCTTAAGGCTGCGGATTTTCAGAATGTCAAACATCAGGAGGAATTGAGTAAAAGTGTTTCAGTGCCCGATGATTATATTTCACTTCGCAGGGTTTTTGGCATTTACCCGCTCACCAGTTTGTTTGTTGCTAACGGGGTGTCAAATTGGCATGCCGAGGTACATAAAAGCTTTTTACTTGAACCTCCCGCCAATTGGCGATCTATTCGTTACGTTCCAGCCAAAAAAATCGATATGTCGTCAGTACGTCAAATCGTCGATCCGAATAAGCGTGATGCATTAGGCATCCCCGTGTACTCTCCCGAGGAGCGGGAGGCTCTTTTTTGGATGTATGCGCCGGCCTGGGAAGTCCAGATCCAAGGCGACTATGACCGTATCGGAGCACCAATTTGGACCGACAAAGGTGTTCTTGATATCAATACCGACAAACCTGTTACATACACCCTTCTTTCCTTTACCCGCTTCGGAAAAAAAATTCTTACACAACTTAACTACATCATCTGGTTTCCCTCGCGACCCAAGAAGGGCGCTTTGGACATTTTTGGGGGGTTACTTGATGGATTAAATTATCGTGTCACTTTGGACAATAATGGAGAACCGCTTTCTTACGAGACGATTCATAACTGCGGATGCTATTACAAGGCTTACCCCACAAAACGGCTGCAGGTTCGTGAAAAGATAGATTACGATGAGCCGCCGTTGATACTCACGGCACCTGATGTCAATCCTTCAAAGGACTTTATGACACTGGCCATGGAGAGCGGGACCCATTACGTTCAGCACCTTTATCCCTTATCTCGAGAATTGCAGCCCGCAATGGCGGTTTATTCACTTGTAGACTATGGTCAACTCCGAAGCCTTCCCTATTCAAAAGACGCTCGAAGGAGCATGTTCAATCTGTACAGCATTGCACCAGGGAGTGAAAGGTTGGAACGGTTTATCCTCTGGCCCACGGGTGTCCTTTCTCCAGGAGCCATGCGCCAATGGGGCCGTCATGCAGTGGCCTTCGTAGGCAAACGTCATTTCGACGATCCATTTTTTATGGATAAAATGTTTGTGGAAACTGATTACCGATGAAGTTATCCGCAATAAATCTGTAGTTTTTCGATTTTGCATATATCTCAATTTAGAGAGGAGGTTCTGTGCAATCAAAACAAATTTTATCTATTGCAATTTTAAGTCTGGTTTTTTTAATTCAGCCCGGCCTATTTGTGGATGCGGCCGATACACCGGCAGTCGAGCCCAGGGCAAACGAAATTTTAAAGCAGATGGGAGATTATCTGAAAAAGGCCGATCGATTTACCTTTAACTCAGAAGCATATTTTGAGCAGGTGCTTGAGAACGGCCAGAAGCTGCAATACAATTCCATCGCTAAAGTGGCCATACAGCGCCCCAACCGCCTGCGGGTGGACAGCCGCGGTGATGTCGCCAATGAAAGTTACTATTACAACGGCCAACGCATCACCCATTTTGACCGCAGGAGCAACACATATGCTTCTGTAAAGGTTCCGGCGACGATTGATGCCGCCATTGACTTTCTTGCCGAGCAATACGGATTAACACCGCCGCTGGCCGATCTGGCCTACAAGGACCCCTACAGCATTCTGATCCAAAACGTAAAATCGGGCGCTTACATCGGCCTGTCCCGGGTTCGTGACAGCATGTGTTATCACCTGGCGTTCCAGCAGGATGAAATTGACTGGCAGGTATGGGTCGACGCCGGTTGGATGCGCGTGCCGCGCAAAGTCGTCATCACCTATAAGAAGGCTGCGGGCGTCCCCCAGTATATGACATTTCTATCGGAATGGGACTTCACGCCGCGATTTCCCGGCGATTTATTTGACTTTGGTGTCCCGCCAAGTGCCGAACAGGTGGAGTTTGATCCATCTGCAAAATAAATGTTGCGGGATTCGAACGCTGCGCAATCCGGTAATAGATTTATCTTGAGGAAAATACCCATGAAAAAGCTCCAATTTATAGGAAAATATAAAAAGTCGTTCCAAAAGGCCCTGGCAGTATTTCTGACCATTTTGTTTATTCTCAGCATGGCTCACTCCGCCTTTGCGCGTGGGGGGAGAGGAGCAGGATCTCGCGGCGGGCGCGGCAGTGTCCGACACCAGCGCGTAGCCAACCACAGCCCTGACAGGGACAGGGATAAACAGCGTCAAAGACACCGCCGCAATCACCGGCGCCAAAACCATGGCAGTGTGCATCACTCCACTTCATACGTTCACGACGATGATTACAACAAAACCTCCTGCAACGAATACGGTCGAAATTGCGTTTATGATTACTACTACGAGAGATGTGATTGTGAATCGGATTGAAATTTAGTCGCTTGCGAGTTTTAAGGGCAGCCTTAATCGAAAGGTGGCGCCCTTGCCTTTCTGGCTCTCCAGCTCGAGGCTGCCGCCCAGACAGCGGGAAATAATATTGGCGCCGGCCAGGCCGAGGCCGTGGCCTTTGCGTGCCACAATAGAGCACTCTTTTACCTGGGCATAACGTTGAAATACCATTGCATGATTTTCCGGCTCGATGCCGGGTCCATCATCGCTAACGGCTATCACCAGGTAATCTCCATCCGCTTCCAATTGGACATCCACCCTCTGGTGCCGGTGATGGAGGGCATTCTTGATGAGGTTACCGACAATCTGGCAAAATTTAACCTCATCTTGAAACATCTCCAGGCCATCTGCCTGCGAAGATACTTCAAAAGAAATACCGCTGGTTGCCAGAAACTCAAGGGCTTCAGTTTGATTGTCATAGGTGCCGAATTTTTCAAATACAGTCCAGGCATGGGTCTCGAGTGCATTTTTTAGAGCCTGAAAAGCGGATTCGGCCGGTTGAAAGCGCTCACCGATAAAGCATCCGGATTCGGAGCGTCCGATCTCCAGCAGGTTGTGAAGCAACTCCCGGGCTTTTTTTGAATTACGCAGGGCACGCTTTAAGGTGTTTTCCTGCCGGGGGGATAAGGTTCCAAATTTATCCTGGCGTTCCAGCAGGGTCCGCAGGCCGGTTTCGATAATGGCGATGGGATCTTTGAGTTCATGCACCAGAAATTCGATTTCAATTTCCCTGAAAAATTGCTCCGTATTCTCTTCAGCGGACTGCTTATTTTCGTTCACTTTGTCTTTTTCGCTCATGGTCATTACCTGTCACATTAACGTTTCGGAAATTTTATCCCGCCGTGGCGGGAAAATTAAGGGTTTTATAATAGTTCCTCGTATATGCCACTTCCATGCAATGTTGGAATGGTGGATCCTTCTCCCCTCACCCGGATGTCATCTTTTTGTGAATCGTTTGGCCGGGAAAAACTGGACCGTCACCTTCGTTCCGCCGGCATTCTGACAATCTTTGGCGTTATCAGGAGGGGTACAGTCCTCAACATTCCCCGGACATTCATGGCCTTCCTTATCAATAAAACGGCATGGCTGTGATGTCATCTTGATTTTAAAGTTATACCTTTCGGAAAAAATTTTCATGCGCAGCAGATCGAATCCCTTGCCTCCGGCTTTAAAATCATATGGCTGGCGGGTCGAATACTGCATGGTATCATATGAGGTAAAATAATTTTCGAAGATTAACCGCAGGTTTTCTTCACTAATGCCGATTCCGTTGTCTTTGACCTCAAATTCGGGACCGATTTCCCCCTTGCGCACCCTTACGGATATTTTGCCCCCGTCCGGTGTATTTTCAACGGCATTGCGCACCAGGCCTTCGACAACCTTTCCCAGAACATCCGCAGGAATATAAATTCGAGAAGTTGCCGATAAATAGGTTCTCAAGCGGCACTTTCGATGCGCAAATTCAGGGCGCAGCGCCTTTATTTTTTTCCGCACGAACGGCCCCAGTTCAAGCACCTCTGATTTTGATTTCCGGGGTCCATAGGTCTCTTCAATGTGTTGCCGGATTTTGGGGATGATATCTTTTTCTCCCAAACCCAGTGAAATCATTACTTCCAGCTCATCCACCGACGCATCCAGCAGAGCGGAGAGCATGTAACGGGTTTTATAATCATTTTCGCGCAGGATGTCTTCTAATTGATATTGCATTTCTAGTAAGCGCTGCAGATTTCTTTGGGCGCGGTCAAGAATCGTGTCCCAGCCTTTATCCTCTATTTCAGAAAGCCGCTTTCCTAAAAGACTCAAGGACGCGGATAGAATGGAGACTGGTGTTTTCAGTTCGTGGGACAAATGGTGAATGACGCGATCCTTGGTGCGGTTGAGACTTTTGACTTCTTCGTAAGACCGCTTCAACTCTTCATTAATTCTGGCATTCTCAATCGGCAGCGCCACCAGATTACCAATGGTTGTCAATATCTCTATGTCGGACTGATCAAACTGACCTTCTTTTTTGTTGACCGCGCATAACACACCGATTATGCGCCCCTCAATTTCTAAAGGCACGTCGGCCATGTTTCGCGTGCGATGCTTGGCCTGCCGATCAACGTCGCGGGCGAAATAGGGACTCTTGTAAGCATCCTCTACAATTTGAGGCTTACCGGTGCGGTACACCAACCCGGCAATACCCTGGTCCACCGGGTAGCGAAGTTCTTTAAACTTCTTACCGGTTTCGGTTTTATCAAAGGCTGTTTCGCGAAAAAAGAATTCCTGATTTTCTTCATCGAGCAAAATAATCATGGTGCCTTCAAGGCCCAGCAGATCCTGAACTTCCTTGGTAATCAACTCCAGCCGCTGATCCAGGCCCCGATATTGATACATGGCCCGCGCGATTCTAAAAAGCGCCTGATTGACCCGCGCACTGCGTTTTTCGAGGGTCACGTCGCGCAGGGTAATAACCTGACCGGCGGGCTGCCCGTCTTCATCATAAAAAATGGCGCCATCAACGATAATATCCAGCAGCCGGCCGTCCTTGGTAAGCCGTTTGGTTTCAAAATCACGCAGAACTTTTTCTTTGTGCAGACGCCGGATCCCCTCGATGGTTTCCTGCTTAAAATTTTCAGGGACGAAGGGTATTTTTTTACCTTCCAGTTCTTCAAGGCGCCACCCAAAAACGCTCTCGAAGGCCGGGTTCAAATAGGATACCGTATTATCCAGATTAAAAACAAATACGGGTATCGGTATGAATTTTAAAAATGCCCGGTAGCGCTGCTCGGCCTGGCGGCTTTGCTGGGACAGCTCCAGCGCACAGGATTCGGATTCACTCAGAGCCAGCTGGGCGACGACTTTATCGGTAACATCCCTGGCAATCCCCCTGAAACCGGTCGGTTCCCCATTGTTATCCGTTATTAAACTGGCGGAAATTTCCAGATGACGCCGTTCGCCGTCTTTGCGAACTATTTCCCAGTTGATATCAACAACACCCTTTCCGATGCTAAAAATTTTATTAAAGGCTTCATAAGCGATGGCGGCATTATGTTCATCCATGAATTCCGTGAAATTGCAATTCTGGATTTTTCTGCGCGAATACCCAAAAATCCGGCAAAGGGCATCATTAAAAAATTTGAAATTTCCTTTTAGATCGACTTCGTAAAAACCATCAGCGACATCCTCAATCAGCACACGGTACCGATCTTTCTGGATTTTGCGCTGCGCCCCTTCCACGGCCGTCTGTGTCGATTTATTGGCGGCAATGCGCGCTGCGGATTGCCTTGAAGGATTTATGCTTCTTTTCGATGTCATAGGTGATTTGTTACCTGAATCTTGAAAGTAGTAAGGTTTAACTTCCTGTTTCAAGAATCCCAAATGCCTTGGCGTCCAATAAATTCATGCCGTTTGCCTGCAAAACCTCGATCGCTTTGTCGTTATCGCTAAACCGAAAAACCATAATGGCATTTCCTTTTGAGAAAGTGATAAAGGCATACATGAATATCACCGTCACGCCCGCTTCGGTCAGCGGTTTGAGCAATCTCGCCAGACTGCCGGGTTTATCCTCGATTTCGGCGGCCACGACTTCATTTACATAGGCTGGAATCTGCATCTTCATCAGGATTTTGCGAGCGGTTACAACATCTGAAACAAGCAATCTCAGCTGGCCGAAGGCGCCCGTATCAACCAGGTTCAGTGCTCGCAGATTAATGCCAGCGTTGCCGAGAGATTCTGTAACTTCTGACAAACGGCCGGGTTCATTTTCAATAGATACCACAATCTGTTTTAATTTTAAGCTCATAGGGCCTCCAAAGGATGCGATTTATAAAAAATAAATTCAGATTACCTCAAATAAATAGAAAAAATGCTGTCCACGTGTCAAGCAAGAAAGCATATCGACTCAATATTGTGCAAATCAAAACCTGGATTTTGCACGAGTCGGAGGCTTCCATAGGCAAGGCACTTAAGGGCGCAGCCATAGTAAAACTATTGCAAGCCCTTAATAACGCAGCATATGGGAGCCTCCGGCTCGTGCAAACCAAAACAAATCAGCCCTGCCATGTGACAGGGCTGATCAACAATAAATATTTCCAAAGCCTGCACGGATTTCAGGCTGATAGGCAACGAATTGCTTATCCTTTCAGTTTCTTAACTTCTTCGGTGATCGCAGGAACAAGTTCAAACAGATCACCGACAATACCCAGATCTGCTTTTGAAAAAATGGGTGCTTCCGCATCCTTGTTAATGGCAACGATATGTTTAGAAGTTGACATACCGGCCAGATGCTGGATGGCTCCTGAGATTCCGCAGGCAACATACAGGTTCGGCGATACGGTTTTGCCGGTCTGCCCGACCTGATCACTATGAGGCCGCCAGCCTTCATCGACGGCCGAGCGCGAAGCACCAACGGCCGCACCCAGTGCATCGGCCAGCGCTTCAATGGCCGCATAATCGCCCCCGGTGCCGCGGCCGCCGGAGACAATGATATCGGCTTCGGTCAATTCGACCTTGTCTCCGGTCTCCATTTTCATTTCAACAACTTTTGTCTTTAGGTCCCCGACTTGAACAGCCGGCTTTTCGATCGAGCACTCTTTGGAATTTTCGGTAATGCTCATTACGTTAGGTCGAATCGCAACAATCTGAGGAGAGCCTTCAATTTCGACATTGGCGATAATTTTGCCGCCGAACATCGGCCGGGTGTACGTCAAATCCCCATTGTCCAGTTTTATCTCCACGCAATCCATGGCCACGCCGGCATCCAGCCTGGCTGCCAGACGACCCGAAAGATCCTTGCCTTGAGCCGATGCGCCGGTAATAATAACCGCCGGATCCGATGATTGAATAAATTCGACCAGTACATTGGTATACGCATCGGTGGTGTAATCGGCCAGAGCCGGGTCATCAGCAACCAGAATTTTATCGGGACCATATTTTTTAAGCTCTTCTGCAAGGCCGTCTATACCCGAGCCCAGTACTACGGCTGTGAGTTCGGTTCCCAGGCCGTCGGCCACGCGGCGACCCTCGCTAACCGTTTCAAAGCTCACTTTTCGAAGCTCACCATCTCTTTGCTCTGTTATTGCAAACACACCTTGTGCCATTTTATTTCTCCTTTAGGATCGATTCGAGTCTTTAAATGACTTTGATCTCTTCATGTAAAATCTTTAACAGCCCGGCAGCTTTATCGGCAGCCGCTTCACCTTCGACCATCCTGACCGCCTGTCTTTCGGGTGGAAGATTAAGCGCCTTTATTTTTACCTTACGGTTGGCGGCCCCTACAGATCCGGCATCCACGCCAAGATCCGCAACAGTCTTAACATCCACGGGTTTTTTCTTGGCCTTCATAATGCCGGGTAACGAAGCATAACGGGGTTCATTGAGTCCGCGCTGGGTGGTAAACAAAGCCGGCAGTGCAGTTTCCATGACCACGGTGCCGCCTTCTACAGTGCGATGACAGGTAATCTTGCCCTCGGAGACTTCAGCTTTATTCACCATGGATATCTGGGGAATGCCCATAAATTCCGCAACGGCGGCTGCAACCTGATAATTATCCTCATCCACGGCCCGATGACCGGCAATAATCAAATCACACGGAAGGTCTTTTAGCGCGGCCGCGAGCAATTTTGCGGTCGCCAATGGATCGCTGCCTGCAGCCACCGGGTCACAGATATGGATACCCTGATCAGCACCCATCGCCAGAGCGGTTCGAATCGCTTCAATGGCTTTTTCAGGCCCGAGGGATAGAATCGTTACCGTACCTCCCTGGGCTTCTTTGATCTGCAGTGCCTCTTCCACGGCCAGTTCATCGTAAGGATTCATGATCCATTTAATGTCCTGGGTTTTAATGGAAACCCCGTCATCAGCAATCTGAACCAGCGATTCGGTATCCGGCACTTGCTTCACTAATACAACTATATCCATATCCTTCTCCTTTCATACAACATTAACTCGTTTTGAAACTTTTAAATTTGGATCAAGGCTGGAGAAACACACTACACAAAATGCCTAAATTTCAAATTGCCTAAAATGCCTAAAATTAAAATAGAAGTCAATCCTTAGTTCATAACTTTAGGCACTTTAGCTCATTTTAGGCATTTTAGCTCACCTGTTTATCTAAGCACGGTGCCCCCGGCCTTATAATTAAAAAAACATATGAATTTGATTAAACAGTTAAAGCTGCCTATCGG
>JAQYWI010000356.1 GCA_030145015.1 Desulfobacterales bacterium | reverse complement strand
ATGACGGCCCGAGTTACAGAGCAGCCCAGGCTCCGCGAGCTGTCCCCTGCGGGCTCGCTCGCCTCCCCTCCATCTGTCACTCGGAAACGTACCAGTTATCAGGAAAAAAAACTATGCCCGTTTTTATCCTGAGATAACACATTAAAAACCCACTTATCATTAATAAATGCTGTCCCTATATGTTGTGTTCAGCCATGCTGAACTAAAGACTGGAATCAAATCTTAATTTCATTTGTAGAAATGATAACAGTGTTCGGAAAGTTCCGGACAGGCTCAGATTGGGATCAGGCCAAATGTCGGTAAAGAAATAGCGTCAAATTAGATGGGATTTCGGTGTGGATTAAAATACTCCTAAGAGATTAACAAATTTCGGTCAAGGCAAAAAACATGAATTATTCAAGTACTGATATTGAGATCATCATCAGTCTTACCAATATAAGGATAACATCATTCGCGGCTGTCAGACAGGTCAGGTAAATCTTAAGATGCAATATTGTCAAGAAACCTTCATCTTTTGAAATATGTGCACTCGATATTAGGGCCGATGAGGAAATGTATCTTCAATGTACAATCATTCCGAAACTTTTTTGATGATCGTGAATCTGATGCGATTTATCATCGCTTAAAATCAACTATTATCTTTGTCCACTTTTATTTGTTCTTCTGACCGATCGGTTGCCGATGGAGGGTTAGGTGTCATCTCCGATATGGCATCATAAAGCTGATCTGTTAGGTCGATTTCTACGGCCCGTAAGGAATCTTCAAGCTGCTTGACACTGCGGGCTCCGATAATAGGGGCTGTGACTGCTTCGTTCTTGCTGACCCAGGCGACGGCTAAGCTAACAGGGTGGTACCCGGTTTCCATGGAGAACTCAAAAAACTGTTTTGCAGCGTCAAACATCCAGCTATCACGGTACCGTTTCTGATACATGTCGTCGGTAGTCAGTCTGCCGTCACCCGTAGTGTGATCTTTGCCGTATTTTCCGGCCAACAGTCCTGCACCAAGGGGATTGTATGTTATAACACCGATGTTTTCCGACTTAGCCATTGGCAAAATCTCAACCTCTGCCTGGCGCTTAACCAGATTATACATGGGCTGGATGCAGTCAACCGGGGCCCAGTTGTGTTGGGTGGTAAATCCGCAGGCTTTCATAGTTTGCCAGGCGGAAAAGTTACTGACACCGATGTAACGTACCTTTCCCTGTGCAACCAAATCATTCAGAGCGCGTAAAGAAACCTCTAACGGCGTATAGTCATCGAATCTGTGTAGAAAATAGATATCAATATAATCAGTTTTGAGTCGCTTTAAGCTGGCCTCTAAGGATTCTATAATGTTGCTCCGTGATCCACCCTGCGAATTAATCTCGGACCCAAAGTGTGACCCACATTTCGAAGTGACTATTAGCTGCTGCCGATTATCGGCTATCAATTCCCCTAAAATAGTTTCTGCCACTCCGTCACCGTAAACATTTGCACAATCAAAAAAATTGATGCCGTTATCCAAACAACGGTTGAAAATCCCTTTAGATGCAGACTCGTCTGCTTCTCGGCCAAAAGTCATCGTTCCCATACAAAGTTGTGAAACTCGAATTCCTGTATTGCCCAAGAATCTATATTTCATGGTGCTCACCCATTTTTTAGATTTATAGAAATAGTGTTTTTTTTGAAATTATGGAAGTTCCACATATTGACGTTAGCCTTGAGTAGAAAATTTTCAGATATATTGAGATCACCTTGCCAACTGATCTAATCGAATTAATAGCCGATATGCCTTGGTAATTTCCACGATACAACTTCAGTCGCCATTTTGGCAAGGTTTGGCCTGTGGTGATTATTTTGGAACATCGGTAAAGACTGCCGAAGCTGATATCTGCATGGTTGTTGGGTGCGCGTTCACGGGATATTCCCGTTTGAGTTAAATCCAGGAGAGATTGGGCGTCGACCTTCGAAAATAGGAAGTAATACATTCTACGAGAAACGGGAATGTTGGTTTTGCATTTAGGCGGCAGGTTTCTTTCAAAGACAAGATCCGTTCCACCCATCGGTTGCCTTTTTCGCTTTGCGTTCCCAAGCTGCGCTTTCGCCACAACACACCAAAACGCAAGGCCCGTTCGGCGCGATTATTGGTGGGATCAACGCCTTGGTAATCGAGGAAGGTCCACAGACTGTCAATTTCCCGAACGATCTGCCGGGCGAGTTTGCCGGCATCGGTTTTATCGTTTTCCCATAGGGAAATGGTGAATAGAAAGAACGTATAAAAATCCGACCACTGTTTTGAGTCGGGAGGTGCTTTGGCAAACGATACCAATTGCCTCAGCCAAGCGGCGACAATTTCTCCGAAGCGGCGAAGATCAGGTTTCTTTCTTTCCGCCAGGGCGTCGGCTTTGCGGATCAGATGGGCCAGGCAGGTCTGACGGTTAACCCATTTCCGGTACAGTCCGTAACTGTCACTGACCAGGATGCCGTCCCAATCCCGGACCATTTTTTCGAAGGCCTCCTTGGATCGGTGCGGGTCGATGCGATAAAATGCAACCCGTTCGTTGACCATGGCCCACAGCCAGTGCAGATCATTTTGCTTAAACCAGGACGTTTCGTCGATGTAGTTGCACCAGAACCGCCGGGCGATTCGGCCGATGTGTTCGTATACCGGCAATAGCGCATTTGAGGTGCGGTCGACAATCTTCTGGATGGTTCCGGTGGCAATGGGAATGCCCAAAACGGACTCACACAACTGCTTGACGTCGTTGCGACTCATGGCCTTGATGCCGCTCAATTCTCCGATCAATGCGGTAAAGCGAGGCCCATAGCCGGTGGACACGTCAGACGGTAGCGTGGCCTTTACCGTTTTACCGCAATTGGGGCAATCGCATTGCTGGAGAATATAGTGGCTGACTTGCATGTCGATTTCGGGCAATTCGATATGCTGATGGACGTAAAACGGTTGCATGCCTTTTTGATCAAACACCGCATGCCCGCATGAGCAGTGCTGTGGTAACAACCAATGGCTTTTGTTCGGTTCCAGCATTTGCTGTTTGTGCGGTTCGTGGCCTTCCTGGCCACCTTTGGCCTTTTTACTCTTTTTCCGGGTACGTTTTTTCCTGGAAAAAGGTGGATCTGAAGATGGTGGTTTGCTGGAGTTATGAGAATTTTTCCTGGACCGGACCTCAAGCTTCTCGAGCCGCTTTTCGTGGGCCGCGATCCGCTGTTGCATATCGAAAAGCGTCCGTTCCAGAGCCATAATGTAATGGCGCACCGGCTCTGGTGTCAGTTGCCAATCGAGTTCTGAAAAGGGTCTTTTGAGTGCCATGAGAAGCACTCTAACACAGCTATAATGAAAAATCTAGACATATTTTCAATTATTTCAGCAAGTTGCGGTGAACCATAAACAACATTATTTCAGTTAGTTATGGGCAATGACATTAGGGCTGAAATACCCTGTGAATGTTTACTGATCTTTTGTGGAAACTTGCCTTCTATATGTTCCAAATTGAACCACGTGCAGCATATTTCATCTGATTCTGAAAGCGATACACCGGCATAAAACACCAACGAAATACATATTGCCAAAGCCATTAATGATCTCATGATTTCCCCCTTTCATTGAGTTGTTGAATTTTTGATTTATCGAATTGATTGAACAGTCAGAATTCA
>JAQYWI010000355.1 GCA_030145015.1 Desulfobacterales bacterium | reverse complement strand
TTAAAAGTGATAAGTGACCTAAAGTGCCTAAAGTTATGGAGTCGCTGCGCTCCGCTGGTTTTATATAATTGACAAAATTCCTTAACTTTAGCTCACTTTAAACTTTATCCGCCACCGTACTTTGGCGGATTTAGTTCACTTCAAACTCTTACGGCGTTTCTTCAGGCAGAACCGGATAACTCTGACCTGACCCACAGGACTAGGTTTTCAAGATAAAATAAAACAAGCTATCATATTCCATGCTCATCCCGCTTATGTCATGCAATCAAAAAAGCATCACCCGAACGGAGTGAAACTCGAGGATACCCATAGGGCATCGGATTAGCGCAAAAGGAGGTTCATCATGAAGAGAATGTTCGAGGCGTTCAAGTTAGGTGATCTGGAGCTTGCAAATAGATTTGTTTTTCCCCCGGTCAAGATAGGGCGCGGCAAGCCCGACGGCACGGTCACCGATCGCCAGTTAACTTTCTACCAACAGATTGCGAGAAGCGGTCCGGGGGTGGTTATTACTGAGCCCGTATCGGTCACTGCTGACGGCAGGGAACATCCCAAGCAGCCCTGCATCCATCTTCCCGGCAGCGTTGGAGAACTTCGGAAGATTGTTGACGTTATACACAAGGAAGCTCGATTGGCCTGCCTTCATCTGAATCATGGGGGTGCGGCGGCCAATCCCAAGATAATTGGACACCCGCCCAAGGCGCCTTCGGTGATGACCTGTGTTGCCAGACAGGGCAACGTTTCCGAAGCCCTCACCGAGCAAGAAATCCAGGCGATTCTTGACGGCTACAAATCCGCTGCCCAAAAGGCAAAGCAGGCAGGATTCGACCTTATAGAAATTCAGGGAGGGCACGGGTTTCTCATCTCCCAATTTCTGAACGCAAAGCTTAACAAACGGGAAGATCGCTATGGCCGGGACCGGTCGCTGTTTGCAACGGAGGCACTTTCAGCAGTAAAACAAGGAGCCCCTGAAATTCCCTGTATCCTCCGGATCTCGGGTAATGAGATGTCGCCGGAGTTCGGCATCAGCCAGGAAGATCTTCTACCGTTGCTGAAATTGGCACAAGAAAGCGGAATCAACGCCATACACGTGGGCATGGGAAATGCCTGCTTCAGTCCCCCATGGTATTTTCACCATACCAGCCTTCCGGATAAGCCTCAGATAGATGCCCTGGCCTGGGTGCGCGAGCATACCGAACTTCCCGTGATTGTGGCCGGCAGAATGGGCAGAAAAGAGAGATTAATCCAGTTTCTGGACCAGGACCTTTGCGACCTTGTGGCCCTGGGTAGGCCCCTTATTGCAGATCCCGATTTGATAGAAAAATGGGAAAAAGGCATGGATGAAGAAGTCATATATTGCGGCTATTGCCTCCAGGGATGCCTTCACCGAATGAAAAGCGGAGAGCCTTTGGGCTGTAATCTAAACCCGGAAATCGGTCTGCCGGAGCTGACGCCCACATCCAATCCCATGAAAGTTTTGATCGCGGGAGGAGGACCTGCCGGAATGAGTGCGGCCCGGTACATGAGCAGGCGGGGTCACCAGAGTACATTGGTTGAAAAAACAGGTCATTTGGGCGGACAATTCGCCCTGGCATGGCAGGCCCCGGGAAAAGAAAAAATGAAAGACGGGTTTGACTCCATTAAACGCTCTGTGAGGTCCAGCGGGACTTCTATCCTTATGAACCGGGCGGTAGATGCAGCCCTTATAAAAGAAATCCAGCCCGATCTTTTAGTGTGGGCTACCGGAGCGGTTCAACATATCCCCAAGATCAAAGGCCTTGACACTCAGCATGTCATGACGTGCATCGATTATTTTCGGGGAGAAAGCAAGGTAAAAGGACCCAGGGTCCTGGTCATCGGAGTGGGTCAGGTCGGGGTTGAAATTACTGAAAAATTGGGCAAAGAGGGATATGATGTGGTGGCCGTAGAGATTATTGACCAACTGGGCGGCGCCATGGAAATGATTACAAAGAAATTGGCCTTGATGAGAATTGAGCAATTGGAAAAAGTGACCCTGATGCCCCAAACAACGGTTAAAGAGTTTAAAGCTGACAGCGTTGAGGTGGAAAAGGATGGAGAAATACTCTCTCTAAAACCTTTCCAGAGCGTTGTTCTGGCTTCCGGAATGCTTTCCGCGCCGGAACCGGACGATGTAATTAAAAAACTGATTGCAAATATAGAAATCATCGGTGATGCCCACAATGTACAAGATACGTTTACCGCTGTGCGAGCGGGGTATGAACTGGCTTGTAAATATTAGGAGGAGCGGTAGGTTCTTTAATCCGAGTTTCGAAATAATGACAATAGTAACATTAGCAAGTGGTGTAGATATCGATACCTCCGGCGGACTGAGAATTCTGGAACTCCGGGAAAAATATTACGTGGTGGGTCAAGATTTGTTAATTTCTACAAACAGCAGAGAGGAAGCGCGGGAAGAAATAAGAAAGCTCAAAGGTCTTGAGTGCTGACGTCCCCCTCAGACTGCCCCGGGTGGGTAGGTAATATTCCACAACATATAGACTTTTCACGTCTCATACGGCGTCAGGCTTTCACAACCATGATCGGTAACAACAAGTGTTTGTTCAAACTGTGCGGAAAGCGAGCGGTCTTTGGTGACGGCTGTCCATTTATCGCTCAGAATGACAAGCTCTTTTTTTCCCAGGTTGATCATCGGTTCAATGGTAAAGACCATACCCGGAATCATACTGATTCCTTCTCCCTTGCGGCCGAAATGGGGAATCTGAGGAGGTTCATGGAAATCAAACCCTACCCCATGCCCCACAAATTCCCTGACCACCGAGCATCCTTTGCTTTCGGCATAGTTTTGAATGGCCCATCCGATATCGCCGATAGTGTTTCCGGGTTTAACCACGGACATACCCAGGCCCAGGCATTTTTTAGCCACCTGTACGATCTTTCGAGCTTTGGATCCGGGCGTCCCTACGAAAAAGGTTTTGTTTGCGTCGGCATAATATGTATTTAAAATAGACGTTATATCGACATTGACAATATCTCCGTCTTTCAAAACCCGTTCTCCGGGAATGCCGTGACAGATCACTTCGTTTACGGAAACACAGACGCTTTTTGGAAACCCTCGATAGTTCAAAGCTGCGGGAATGGCGCCATGTTTAATCGTGTATTCATGCACAAGAGTGTTAATCTCATCGGTCGTAATTCCAGGTCTTATTTCAGACTCTACCAGGTCCAGCGTGTCTATGACAAGGCGCCCGGCTTCCCGGATGCCTTGGATATCCGCTGCCTGCTTGAGTCGGATTCTGTATTTTTTGGCATATAAGGCCGTAAGGTCTTCAGATCCCGACTTTGATCCTCCGAGACAGCATTTTTTAAATTTAAGCCCGCTTCCGCAGGGGCAAGGATCATTCCGACCCACCTTAACCGTTCTGTCTTTCATCATTTTTCCCGTTTATAGCAGATTAGAAATTTTAGGACGTTTAATCTAAAATATTGATGAACTCGTAAAAAGTCTGATTTAGACGGTCTCGTAAAAAGTTCAAATTCAAGGCGTGCAAATTTTGTAATCATGAGGCTTACTTTTCGTACGTTGAATGATTGCGAAATGCAGCACAACGCAGAAGTTGGACTTTTTACGAAACCGTCAATATTGACTGTAATAGTTAGAATCTCCTTTTATGTCAACGA
>JAQYWI010000354.1 GCA_030145015.1 Desulfobacterales bacterium | reverse complement strand
TGATTGGCCGGTGTTTTATGTGTTTTTCATGGGAGTATTTGTATAAAAAATGACGAATACATACAGGCGTTCATAAACGTTTTAGCGGTTTTTACTGACGCTGTCAAAGGATTGAGTGTATTTCTAATCCTGATTTCAGATAGGATGAAATTCGCCGAAATCAGGCCCTATCGAAATAGCATAAGTATAGCCGCTACGCTTTTAGGGATGGGCTATGGCTCTGGCAATCTGGTTGAACAACAGCACGCTTTTGACGAGGCGATGGAGATTAGCAAAGCCGCCGGCAATATATATTATCACATCTTCGCCGGTAGTTGTCTGGGATCAACCATGGCGCATCGCGGCAAGCTTAAGGAGGCCAAAGATTTTTGCCGGCAGATGCTGAATCTGGCAATTGAAAATGGCATCGAACAGACTGGAATTGGCGGCTCCCTGTATGGAAATTTGGGCAATATTTTGTGTGAATGGAACGATTTTGACGAAGGGATTCGCCTGATCAATAAGGGCATCGAGCTGAGTGAACTGGGGCGTGATCCAGTGATCGTCGCAGTCTGCCAAATCAGTTTACTGAGGGCCTTCATGTATCAAATGGATCTTGCCGGTGCCTTAAAACTAATGGAGAATATCAATGAGCGCGCCGGTAATTTTGTGCTGCCTTCCTGGATTACGAATCTCATTTCTGCGCTCAATGTGTTTTTCTGGCTGGGCAGCGGCAACGTGAATGCCGCCCTGCAATGGGCCCAAGAACGCGGATTGCATATCGATGATAAGCTGGATGGACTGCATGAGGTGGAGTATTTAGCTCTGTCTCATATTCTGATCGCTCAAAATAAGCTGGAAGAAGCCGATCATTTGCTTCAGCGTTTAATTGAAAATGCCAAGGCCGATGATCGTGTTTATATGATGATCGAGATGCGATTGTTGAGAATATTGATCTTCACGCTGAAGGCGGATACCGCCGCCGCGCTGGCCGAGTTGAAACTGGCCTTAGCGCTGGCCGATTTGCAAAACAGTTTTGTTGGAAAAAAACGACAACTTTATTAGCATATATTCAAAAGGACTCATTATGGCATTAAATAAAATGGCAGCATATCACCCTTTTCGATCAACAACCGCAAAGGAACAATATCTTAAATTATATGATATGAGGGCGAAGAAGTGGCCGGTCGGTTCGCAGACCCGGTTAACGGATACTTCTTACGGCCAAACATTTGTCCGCATGAGCGGGCCGGTCGGTGCACCGCCGCTGGTGCTGCTGCATGGAGCCGGCGGCGATTCGTTACAATGGATACCCAACATAGTAGCGTTATCCAGGAGTTATAGAGTCTATGCGGTGGATAATATTTATGACTATGGTCTAAGTATTTACATGCAAGCCATAAAGAAGCCGGTTGACTATGTGAACTGGCTTGAGGAATTGTTCAGTGCTCTTGAGCTGGGCAACAATATCAAACTCATGGGCCTGTCTTATGGCGGCTGGCTGACAAGCCATTACGCACTCCGCTTTCCGGATCGACTCGATAAAATTGTGTTACTGGCGCCAGGTGGTACCGTGTTACCCATACGGTTAGAGTGGATCATGCGAGCCGTTCTCTGTTTGGTGCCCCATCGTTACTTCATCAAACGTTTTTTGTATTGGTTACTGGAAGATTTCGCACAAAAAGATGAAGCCAGCCGGATAATGTTAGATGAAGAGGTGGACGCAGCATTTGTGCGTATAAGGAGCTTTAAGCCAATCCGGTTGGTTAAACCGACTGTTTTGAAGGACGAGGAGTTACAAAGTATCAAAGTGCCTGCGCTTTTTTTAGTCGGTGAAAACGAAAAAATCTATTCTGCTCAGAAAGCCATCCAACGCCTTCATCAGGTGGCACCCCATATAAGAGCAGAGATTATTCCCAATGCCGGTCACGACTTAACAATTATGCAAGCGGAAATGGTGAATACAAAGGTTCTTGAGTTCTTGAAACAACCGTGACACACAAAATACAAAAAGTTCTGCTTTTCCAAAATACCGAAGCATAAGGCCCTTATAAAAAGGGATAGAAGCCACTATGAAAAAGAAATTGCCAATTTTTGCCACACCTGAAGGTCGCGCAAAGTACTTGGCCGCCTATGAGGCCATGTTTGCCCTGTGGAAAGTGCCGCATGATTCCATTGAGGTAAAAACAAGCTATGGTTCTACGCATATCAATGCCAGTGGACCCGGCCATGGGTATCCGCTGGTTCTTTTGCATGGGGCCGGTTTGACGTCAACTGTCTGGTTCGCCAACATCGCAGAATTAAGTGCCCATCATCGCGTCTACGCGGTGGATACAATTGCGGATGCCGGCAAAAGCGCGGCGGATCGACTCCTGACGAAGCGGGTCGATTATGCCAATTGGTTAAGAGAGGTATTTGACGGGCTCAACATTGAAAAAGGTGACCTGCTGGGGCACTCTTACGGGGGATGGCTAACGCTGAATATGGCATTGGCTTATCCGGAGCGGTTGCGGAAAATTGTCTTGCTGGCCCCGGCCGCATCTTTTCGTCCTCTGGGTTTCATAACAAAACTCACGTTGTATCTGGGGGAATTTAAAATCCATCCCCCCGCAAGATCGATGTTACAGGTGGCGGCAGCCAAAGGGACGGTGCTTGAAGAGGCATTTATTCATCATATAGAGATGGTCATGCGATATTGTCGTCCGGCCACCAGCCTGTATCCGAAAGTCTATACCGATGAGGAATTGAAGCAGATCGATCACCCAGCTCTGCTGCTAATCGGTGACGGAGAGATGATTTACAATCCCCAAAAAGTAATCCAACATGCGCAACAATGGCTGCCCGATCTCACAGCCGAAATCATTCCAAACGCCGGCCATCTCCTGATAATGGATCAGCCTGAAATTATCAACGCACGTATCCTGAAATTCTTAAGCAGTGACTGAGTAAGATAGTAAGAAGGGGACGTCCATGAAATTATAACTTTCAATAAAAAAATAGGCTCAAGGCATCCCTCCTTCGCCTTCAAGGCTACGGAGGGCAAGCAGGCACCAGGCACCAGGCGCAAGGCCAATGAAATTAATCCAAATTCTCAACAAATCAGCGCCTGCCGGAACCCTTAATTTTGATTGACTAAACCCCATCCGTCCGGGTATAAATGCATTTTGAATAGTCTTGATTTTTCTATTCCAGCTGATCTGAAGTGATTTGTCATTTCCAAAATCGTATCCGGTTTCTCGCCTGATTTCTGCGCTCCTTCGAATAATCCACATACTGAGTTCCCCTGTTTGAAACCTTAAAAAGGAGGTGCCGTTATGGCAGAAGAGGGTTTTAAACGTAAACTCACTGCCATCCTGAGTGCTGATGTCGAAGGTTACAGCCGCCTCATGGGTGAAGATGAAGAAGCCACTGTCCGCACGCTAACGGCCTATCGTGAGGTTCTTAAATCTCTTGTCCAGCAGCACAACGGCAGAGTAATAGATTCTCCCGGTGACAACTTACTGGCGGAGTTTGCCAGTGTGGTCGATGCAGTCCAGTGCGCGGTGGCTGTTCAAAAAGAGATCAAAGCGCGCAACAAAGAATTTCCCGAAAATAGAAGAATGCAGTTTCGTATCGGTATCAACCTCGGAGATGTCATCGAAGAGGAAGGCCGGATTTACGGCGACGGTGTCAATATCGCTGC
>JAQYWI010000162.1:2285-12881 GCA_030145015.1 Desulfobacterales bacterium | reverse complement strand
AGTCCCGATTAAATACCTCGGATAAATTGCATGCGGTCCCAATAATAATGGGAGCCACGAATAGGAGACTGGCTGGGTTTTTAGACTACCACTAATTTAATTGACTATGCACATAGGAGATATCAACTATAAAAACCAAGTATCTTGCATCCTCCTATTTTCAGATACTGTAAACAAATCACCACTTTTAGATGGCCACCAAAAGTTGTGATATCCTCCTGGCAATAAGCGTTCCGACTCGACTTTCTTAAATGTAAAATCAGTTACCACATCAGTTGTTCTTTCGTGTTCTCTTGCTTTGGAACAGATTCAATTTTGGTAAAAAAAACAATTGCTTGATATCAGTACGTATTCAAATGGCCATCTTAAACGAGCAGACACCGGTATATGGGAGAGATCTACAAAGATGAATAACTCATTATGCCACCATCTAATTTTTACCACTATTTCCGGAATAAGCAGGTATTAAGAAGATTTTATTTATATCCTGTAAGCAGCAGCATATTTATGTGGGGACCATTTTTTTTAAGAACTTCTTGTCTACCTTCTAAAAACTTTTAAGCAAATCTCAACAACCTCTGAAAATCTGCTAATAATTAGTAAATATCCAAAACCAACAAATACTATTTCAATTGCTCAAATAAACAAATTTTTAACAGGTAGATTTTAATTTTAATGGTCAAACAAGGGCCGAACCCGAAGGGGGAGGACCTTTGTTTGTATGAAATATCATAATATTTCATATTATTTCATGTTGTTTTTGGATCTGGAATATTAGCAACAATTTAAGTTCGATTTTGCTTTACCAACCCTCGTAGAAACTTTACCAACCCCCGTAGAAACTTTACCAACCCTCGTAACCTAGCCAGCTAACCTTTTTTTGAGAAATCCCGTTTTATGATAAATTTAGCGCCATGAAGCCCTGGTTCTTTTTCATAAGCCTCAATAAAACCCTGTCGTCTTAGAGGTTCCAGAACATTTGTCACAACGGTTCTTTCCAGATTCGCCTGAATCTTGTCATTAAGGTTCAGCTTCAAGGCAATCTTATGAAGATTCAGCGGTATCATCGGAAAATTATTGTTGAGAATAAATTTCCTGAAAAATATTTGTGCTGATGTCGGCAGGGAATAAAGATCCTCTCTGACCCAATCAAAATTTCCCATTTTCAAGTTGTGGACAAAAAGCTCGCCAAGGATTGTATTAAATATTACGAAATATTCCCGTGCCCGGACCGCCCCGTCACTTTGTCGGACTTGTTTGTCGATATATCCGAATTCGAAAAGTCTGCTGAACATATTCATCATGTATGCCTTCTCTTTTAACTGTTTTTTGTTTTCTTGGAGGCGAACCGGAAAGGCCAATTTAAATTCAACCCGGGAGGTCGATGTCAAAAGATTCAGTATCTCGCCGGAGCTAAGATTAATTTTGGTAAATTTGCGGAAAATATTGTCATCAAAGCGTAGCCCTACCCTCTTTTTTATGGTCTGTGTTCCCTATATGTACCCTTTTGTGCTGACAGTATGCGTAACTAATTGATATTATGCACAGCATGCACACTATGCGAAAATATGCTTGAAAAATAGGTAGAAGAAAATATGTTTTTATTTTAATAAGTTATAAAATGTGGTTAATGGTATTTTGCCTGCTTTGGGAGCAGGAAGTCGGAGGTTCAAATCCTCTCGCCCCGACCAATAATATAAATAATTTAAGCGGGTTAGCAAAGTAGCTAAGCCGCTGTTTTTGTGCCCAAAAGCCTTATGTCTAGCCTATGTCTAGCCCACTTGCATTTGTTGTAAAAAATGCAATTTTTAAGTGCCTGATATTATTGGCCCACCTCGTAGTCATCGTATTTTCCAATCAAAAACGCTTAAAATGAATAAGATTTAATAACGGGTAGTTAGGACATGGTTGCTTGAAAGCGCTCCTGTTGCCTTTCAGGCAGTCGTAAAGCTTCGTCAGATTTCGTCAGGCTATTAATGTTTTTATGTTCCACGGTACCAAATAACACAAAACTGAAATCCACAACTTTCTGCTATTTTTATAAATAATTAAAAAATTGAACTAACTCTAAAACGATATTTACGGTGCGTTCCTTGATACCATAGCCTTTTTGTGGTTATACGGGATAATTGGCGCACTACGGCTATCAGTGCCCGGAATAATGTTTTGTGAATTAAGAGGATTGGTAGATCTAATCTACAATGAAATTAGGTTGTTGTTCAGATTTGACTTAGGCACGACATCTCCAATTTTAGGGGCAGCCTTATTTGTGAGATTATAGGACGAAATCCAATATAGCATTTTCATAACCATGATCTTTTTTTCTGTCTGACTTGACTGAGCGAAACGGATTCTTATGATTTAAATAAAACAAAAGCAAAGATAAATCGTTATAACGAAATATTGAATCTGCTGAAACATATGGTTCCGACTGAGTGAAGTGTAATGCGATATTTTGAGAACCATGGTGTCGGCGAAACACAAACAAACTGGGATAGAAAGGATTGGACATGCAAGTACAAGATTACTGCAAGGCAATGTTGGCTGAGGTGAAAGCGTGGACAGAAAAGCTTGAGGCGATGAAGAAGGTTGCTGACAGTTATGGAACAGAGCAGAAAGAAAAAATTCTTCCGCTTATTGGACAGCTGGAACAGGAGGTTGTTACTGCGCAGATGCGCGTTCAGAAGCTAGAAACAGAGTGCCCGTCTGATTGGTCGCCGATGAAAAATGATCTCGATGACCTTTTCGGTACTATTGGAAGCAGTGTCGACCGTGCCTGGCGCGACCTGTCTCCTGGCGAAGTTGGAGGGTAGCCGGCTTCAGGAGGAGCGCTCAAACCGCTCCTCCTTTACAATTCCTTCTTTTAGTTACCAACCCGACTAAATAATTTGCACCGATCGATCCGGCCGACCCATTGCTCAATACGACGATTCGCTGATATCTTTTTGAATAGCGAGGTAGTGGGTAATTTCATCTTTTTCATTTCGGATCGGTACAATTTTCCATTCCATCATGAATTCGGATCCATCCTTTCGATAATTAATGGCCTGACCGTGAAACAGCCTCCCCTCAGAAACATCCTTATTCAGCCGCTCAAGCACGGCCTGATCTGTATTCGGCCCCTGCAGCATGGATGACGACTTGCCGATGACCTCACGGGGCCCGTATCTGGTAACCAAAACTTTTTTCACCATTGGGATTCCTGTTATCTAAAGGTTCTCAGAGAACTCATGCCCCCATCGATGTGAATAATCTGACCGGTCAGCCAGGCACTGGCATCCGATAGTAAGTGGACGGCTAAACCGGCAATTTCCTGCGGTGCTCCGATCCGCTTCAGCGGGTGACGATCCGCCGATGCCTGACGTTTTTCTTCGCTGGACAATAAATTCTGGGCCAGGGGCGTATCCGTCAGGGAGGGGGCGATCGCATTAAACCGGATACGGGGCGCAAATTCAGCCGCCAATGATCGTGTTAATCCCTCCACAGCCGCTTTGGCGCCGGCAACGGAAGCATGAAATGGCATGCCGGTTTTTACGGCCACCGTGCTGAATAGAACAACCGACGCGCCTGTTTTTGATTTTCGTAGACGGGTCAAGCAGGCCTGAATGGTTTTCACCGCGCCCAGAAAATTAACCTGAAGATCTTCTAAGAAGTCATCGGTTGTCAGACGCTGAAAGGGCTTGAGCTGGATGGTCCCCGGACAATAAACCATTCCATTTAACACTTCTGGTAGCCCTTCGAGATTAAGCGGGTCCGCAGTTACATCCAGCGGCAAATGATGCACGTCAACGAGTTCGGCCAGTTGATCATTGGTTCGTGAACCCACGTAGACTTCGTTACCTTTTTCATGAAGCGCTTTGACAATCTCCAGACCAATGCCGGAACTGCCGCCCACAATAAGAAAATGTTTCGCATCCATCTTTCACCCTCCCTAAATGGTCGCTTTCTTTATTTGCAGTAAATTGGCATCTTTTATGATGCTAAATCCATTTTCTGCACGGAAAATTCAAAATCATTTACTTTTCCGCTGCATTTCTCTTTGGCGCATCGGCATCGAGTCGATCAATCCAAAAACTGCACTTAATTCAACCCTATCCTCACGTTTGAGCTTGATCCCGCCGTCTTTGCCGACCAGAATGAGGCTGAATGTATTGCTGGGTATGGCAAAGTGAGTGCGTATCGAATCGGCCTGCTGCTGATCCATAGGTGTTTTACCCATTCGGGCGGGACCTTTTGCAGGCAACTCAAAAACAATCAAATCCCGGTCATTTACTTCACCTTTTTGACCCATAATCTGGCTTTGTAGATCTTTGAAAAAAGGATCGTTGGCATCCTCGGCAAAGATAAAAAGCAGTCGGTTTTTCCACTGGAACTGCGTTAAATCCATAGACCATGTCTCCTTGGGAGTCCAAACAGTTAAACCAACCAAAATCAAAAAAATAACGGCAAATCTTCTCACAGCTATATTTCGCCCTCTTTTTGAATGAATTCTGTTTGCAAATTCTAATTTACTGCGCATTATTGTTTATATGTTAACGCATTACATTGACTTGTAAAGATTTTTTCATAAACCGTAATTTGAATCACAAAGGCCTTAGCACTCACGTAAGTCAATGAAACCCATTACCATCGGATTTTCAATCCATCGGCCTGAAGTTATCGGCATCACATCTGAATTGATGCAGCGCCACGATGTCATTTTCCTGGAAGAACCGCCAGAAAACGGATTACAAAAAATGCTTCAAGGCGCCTTGTCAATTGATGACTATTTATTGCCCGCCGAGGTCGAATACCCGGAATTTAGCCACCGCATGTGTCTCCTCATGCGTGAGCTTTATCAGAAAGGCAAGGAAATTATTCAAGTGGAGCCGTTTTTAGAACATCTTCTGGCGATTCATACCTTTTTTTCACAGGGTCATCGGCCTGAAGAACTGCAGACGGACTCGGTTCACCATCAGGTGTATCAGGCAGAGCGAGATGCCACCAAGGCACTTTTAGGTTACTATCAGATCGTAATGAACGGTTCATTTAAAGCTGCCATTCAGGCCATCATCCGGTTTGCGCGCTTTGATGCGGCCCGATTTCTATTGCGTGACAGCTTGCGGGCCCAGGCCTTAGCCGCTGAATTAAACAAAGGATCCTCTGCCTTTATCGAAGCCGGTGAGATTCATCTTGCGTTGTATCATTCGCTGAAAAAAAGATTGCCAAAATCGGCTCAACTCAAACCCGTATTTTTAGCCCGTAGAGCGCTGAAAATTCTTGGCGTCAAGGGGACCCTGTTTGGCCCCGGTGATCGGTTGACACTGACTTACATATTTCATCCAAGAATCCATGGAACGTTAAGAGAAGAGTTGCTTGCAGCGCGATCAGTTATTTATTCCAAACTGATTGAAAAAGAAGAAGTGTCGGTCGATTTAGAAACATTTCCGCATATTCGCAACGAACTGGCCTGTATTCGCACCGTCAACTTGCTGACTTTGGAGGATTGTGCCCGTCTATTTCCACTGATCCGGCGTTTTAAAACCGAACACGCCCGGCAGCTTGTGGACGATTATTTAGTCCGCATTAAAAAGTTTCCCCGGCAAAGCCGAAAGCCTCAACCATTTAATTGGCAGACCGAAGGAGAATTTATTTAAAATGGACCCCATACCCTTTAATTCGCAAAAAGATCTACCGCCTGTTGTTTTTGACACCAAAATCTGCCGTCTGGCAAACGAATTAAAGCAATTGGGAATACCCTGGCAACCCCATGTGGGATGTTTCGTATGGGACCCGGATGAACATATAAAGGTCGAATCTCCATTTCCCCACAGAATTTATTTTATTCTGAGCCTGCCGAGGTTTATTGACATATTCGGCAGTATTGAAGCGATTGCTGAAAAGCTGGTATGGCTGCCGACCTGGCATCAGGCCCGGCTGTTGTGTCAACAAATGGGTGTTTCCGACGAAGCCGTTGTAAATATTTGGCAAAGTCAAATCCCCATTTCAGCAGGTGAAGAATTAAGACAAATCTATACGCTTCTCATTGGTGCACTTAAAGAATAAACCCCATGGTGGAAGCGGTGTTTGAGGAGATAAACGCAATGAAAACAACCAAACCGGATAGCCGAATCCATTCATTCTGCGAGGCCATCATCGCAAAAAGAGTGGGAGATATTTCTACCCTGCCAAAACGATTGGTCAAACACGTATTTCACGTTTACGGTGAATTCATTGCGGCCTACTTGAACGTTTTGAGGCAGAATGAAGGCAAACCGCAGGATTGGTTTCCCGAATCACTTACAATAAATCCGGCATTGGGAGATGAAATGCGGCATTTCTTTTCGGATTATCAGCATATTACCAAGACCTTTCTATCCCTGAATAAGCAGATAGATGAACTGCGGGAAATCGACAAAGACAAACAGCCAAATTTGTACCAGCACACGGTGAACGATATTTTAAGACATGGACACCGGTAGCTTCGCAGCTGCAGCTGCCCCGGAGGTATAGATGAAATTAACAGATGTGGACGTTGTGATCGTCGGTGCCGGCCCAGCGGGCCTGGCCTGTGCCAGACACTTGATGAACAACAGACTGTCTTTTATCGTTCTTGAAGCAGATGAGCGAATCGGCGGCCGCCTGAAGACCGATGTGTTGGATGGGTTTTTATTAAATCATGGATTTCAGGTGCTGCAAACCGCTTACCCCGAGGCTCGGCGCCAGTTAGACTACCATCGCCTCGACTTGAAACCGTTTGCCCCGGGGGCGATGATCCGGGCAAGTGGCAAGTTCTATCGTATCTCCGATCCGCGACGGCGCCCCCGGGATATCTGGAGCTCCCTAACCGCACCGATAGGCACTTTTGCAGACCGTCTGCGAATGATTCGGATGGCATTAAGCGCCCGGCGGGGAAGTGTTTCCCATCTCTTTCAGCGACCGGATATGACGGCCTTTGAATTTCTGCAATCCCAGGGGATTTCCGAAAAAATGATTCAACGATTTTTTATGCCGTTTTTCGGAGGTGTCTGCCTGGATCCGGGTATCCAGGCATCGAGCCGGGTATTCAATTACGTTCTGCGCGTCTTTGCCGAGGGAGATGTCGCTTTACCCGGCCAGGGTATGGGCGCCATCGCCAGTCAGCTTGCCGAGGATTTGCCCGAGGGGGCCATGAGAATGGGGGCCAGGGTCGGGTCGATCTACCCGGGTGGTGCTGTGCTATCATCCGGTGAAAAAATCGATTGCCGGGCGGTGGTGCTGGCGACCGATGGACCGGAAACACAGCGCTTGCTGGGAAAACCCGCATCAATTGTCTCGCACGGTGAATTGTGTCTTTATTTTGCCGCCCAAAATGCGCCGATCAATGATCCCTATCTAATCCTCAACGGCGAAGGGACTGGCGTGATCAACAGTGTGACGGTTCCCAGCATTGTCACCCCCTCATATGCGCCGGCCGGAGAAGAGCTGATATCTGTGGTTCTCCTCGGGCATTTAGAGATAGACAACAAGACCGCAGAATCATTGGTACGAAAAGAGCTAACCGAATGGTTCGGCAACGTGGTCGATGAATGGCGTCATTTGAAAACCTACCGCATCGAACACGCGCTGCCCGCACAGCCGCCGCCGATGCCGGACCCCACCGTTCAGGCAAAATCGGCGAAGCCGGGTATGTATGTGTGTGGTGAGTACCAGAGCGTACCGGGGATCCAGTGGGCGTTGCTTTCCGGCCGACATGCCGCCGAAGCAGTAATCAGGGAACTGGCAGAAACACCTGAATAAATTTCAACAACTCAGCGAAATGATCCTCGATAATGCAATATTACGTGTGCAAAATATCCGGCAGCGGCTCAACCAGTCCATCTACCCAGCGACGTGGAAATCTTTCGATCCCGCAGGATGCCCCTAAAAGCGCCCCAAGTATCGCCCCGCGCCCAGCATTGTCACCGCCAAGGTTGGTATTGGCGATGAGCGCATTTTCCGGATCATCGTGGTATTTTAGTGCCAGATAAACAACTGCCGGAATTGAGTCCTCAACATAACAGGCCGTGCTGAAGCGCGGACCTATCACCCAATCGTCCGGATCATCGAGCCATTTGATAAATGGATGCCCGACCAGCGGGTTTTGCTGTTTTTCAATTTCCTCAACGATGGCTTCTTTCAGCGGTGCACCATTGAGCACTTTCAGCAAAATATCAATAAACAGCGATCCGGCGGTTTCCATTTTGAAACCGGGGTGCGTCAGCGCCAGATGAGCTAAAGCGGCCTCACGGGCTTTGTCGGGCCGGTTGAAGTAAAAAAAAACGACGGGGACCAAACCGACCAGGCCGCCGATATGCTTTTCTTCGACGCCGCATCTACGGGGCGGCAGGCCTCTGGAATAGTTTGCGAAAAAATTACGATGGCACTCTTCGATGTAAGTGTCGTTATGCTGACCCGCGGTGGTCATGAAGGCGATGTACCTCTTCAGAAAATCGTCCGCGTCGTAGTTGCCGCTTTGGTTCATTGATTCGATGAGCAAGCGGCAAATTTTGACGTTTAATGTGTTCTCTCCTGCCTTGAGAAACTGATGATAATGAATGCCCTTTTGTCCCCAGTAAGTGGCTTGATCGTGCAGAATTTCCCCTTTTGCGTTTGGCGCATTGTATCTGGAGCGCCACAGAATGCTGTCTGGATGCGGATTGTGCGGTGCCAAGTAGTCCTTCACCCGGCCATAATCCTGCATCAGTGCCTGACGGTTATAATACCAGTGAACTGGCATCGCCAGTGCATCGCCGATGCATAGGCCATAAAGGGAGCCGCGAGATTTGGTCTGAATGGGATTCGTCATAGCCTTTTTTATATGAGCCTACTCTTTTCAAACCAAGGTTCGTTTTTAGTCGATTTCAGGCTGTTCATGTCGGAAGAGGCTTAAACCACCGTGCAGGACATAGCTTCCTCGATATCATCTTCCGTGATACCCAGAAGATGAAAGACATGGTTGAAACGCGCGTGGGACAGAGTCACGTTGGCAACTTGATCCAATGTTTTTTTTGCGTTGTAAGCAATTCCCAGACCCGCCTGAGTCAGCATTAATGAATCATTGGCACCATCGCCGATGGCTACCACCTGGTCCAGTGGAATGCCCGCATCACATGCCACCTGGTTGACGAGACGGGCTTTTTGAGCAGCGGTGACGATATCTCCCTTAACCTTTCCGGTCAGGGTGCCGTCTTTGATCTCCAAACAGTTGGCGAAGGCAAAATCCAGATTGAATTTATCCTTCAGCGATTCGGCAAAGATATCGAATCCTCCGGAAACGATCCCCAATTTGAACCCGAGCCATTTGAGGGTTGTCAAAAGTTCCTCCGCCCCCTGGGAAAGATTCATTTGATTTCTGATCTCCATCACATCATCCAGGGGCAGCCCTCTGAGCATGGCTACCCGTTGCCTGAGAGATTCTTCAAAATCAAAGTCGCCGCGCATAGCCTTATCCGTGATTCTGGCAACTTCCCGATGGACACCCATTTTGCGGGCCATTTCATCAATGCCCTCCATTGCCACCAGGGTGCTGTCCATATCAAAGCATATCATGCGCTTGTTTTTGCGATGTGCAACCATATTTTGAACGGACAGGTCAACATTTAAATCGCGGCTTTTTCCCATCATGCGGCTTTTCAGACGGTCCACATTTTTGACCCCGATGATGTCTACAATCATTTCAAAAGAACGGGCACCGTGATGCGTTTGGCTGAATAGCATCTCGATATTCGCATTTTCCTCTGCCAGCACTTTTGACAGATCAGCGATGGCGTGCGTATCGCCGAAATAAGTGAGGAACAGTCGTTTGCGGAGGTCTATTCTTTTAATTTGATCCGGAGCAAGCAGTTGGAAGTTGAGTGTAAGATTGAGTTGATTGGCCTCGAAAAGAAGGTCTTTGATGGCGCTGTCTTTGGATTGATTCGTTACTTCAAATTTTAACAAAAAGTGCAGCCCGATGGTTTGTTGCAGCGAAGCCTGTTGAATGTCCTTTATTTCAATTTGGTGGTTCTGCAGCACCTTCGTAAAAGCTGCTATAATTCCGGGACGATCAGGTCCTGAGATGTTGACGAGTAGCAAGTTTTCTTCTGCCATACCATAGCTCCTTTTTGGAAGAATTCATTCGGTTTGGCCATTAGCGGCCGCTGTATTGAACCGTTAATGAAGCAATTTGCCGATTGACTCATACGATGCGAACGACGATGGCATGCTCCCGGATGCCGTTGTTCCCATAGCCCAGAACGTTCCAGCGGGCGGTATCAGGTTGCTGGCGCCCTTTGGTATCCGTTGCGCGGGCCATAATCGTGTATTCGCCCGCCTGTTGAGCATCCCACAAATACTCCCAATGTCGCCAGGCATAGGTTTCTTGAGGGCCGATCAAGCTTGCCGGCTGCCACGTTCGGCCGTCATCAACCGATATGTCGACCGTCTGAATGCCGGCTTCGCCGGCGTAGGCAGCACCGCGAATCGGCACGATGCCTGCCGGGAGTGTTTAGAAGCCATTTCAAAACCTAATAAATAGTGGCTGATTTTTTCATAGACACAATATGTAGTATTAACAGCATGTTACAAAACTAGACTTTTATAGTATTTTTGTGTATT
>JAQYWI010000162.1:0-2275 GCA_030145015.1 Desulfobacterales bacterium | reverse complement strand
GGATCGGCAATTTTAGACGCTTGGTTGTTCGATATGAACGCGATATTAAAATGTATCGGGCCTTCTTTCACCTTGCCTGCCTTATGATTACGCTAAATAGGTTTTGAAATGGCTTATAAGCATTTGCGGGCTCAACAATAATTGATTTGACACTGATGTTTTTAACCACTTCACCTGATTTTGGATCTTCGCCTTTCTGAAAAATGCGGTATACCTTGTCCATAAAAAAACCTTCATGCGGTTGATCCAGAACCTTGATTTTGTTAAGCCACTTGACACAGTTGGCGCCGGTCCAGCCCAAAGCCAGCGCACGCAGTGGGTAGCCGTGTTTGAGCGGCAGGGGTTGTCCATTCATTTCGTAGGCAAGCAAGGTGGAATCAATGGCCTTTTCCAGCGGAATGCTGCGGACAAACTTTATTCCGGCGGATCCCAGAGGCTTATCTAAACCTTCAAAGCTGACATGCCGAGCACCTTTTCCAAGTTCCGTCTTAGCGAGCAAATCCTTGAACCAGATGCCGCCCCAAATCGCGTTGCCGACGCCACCAATCGTCCAGGGATTACCGGAAGCTTTTTCTTCTAGCAAAGAGCGACTGTTGCCGGAACATTCCAGGGTATTGGCCACCTCCACTTTCGGCATGCGCCGGATATCCTCAAAGGCCAAGGTCAGGTTTTGTTTCACCAGGTCTTCAATATTCAGCTTCCAAGATGAAAGCTTGATCGGCCTTTTCATAAACTGACCCTGATTGCGCTTAAAGAATACTTCGTTGTCGGTGGTCCAGGTGCGAAGTGATTCGATCGGTGTTTCGGCATTGAGGGGTTTTTCCGTCATGACGCGCATTTTTTTTCTTCATTGCAGCACCTCAAATTCTTTGGGAAATTTAACTTAGGATTCAATAACTGACGGATAATCTAATTTTGCCCAATTTGTAGCGGGGAAAGTGAATCCAATATGCTATAAGACTATATTTCATGAAACGCATTTTGAGACAACCAATTTTCATTGAACTTTTGTATCCTTTATGTAATCCATAGGGAACTTATATTTGAATGTGTGCAACCAGAAAATTAGCAATTTTGATGAAACTTCGCTACGATCCTTATCAAGTATTTCGGTTTAGCAAAACACCTGTGGGTCTCTACGCACGACAAAAGTGGCTTGGAGAGGTCGATAGGCCGCAGTGGAAAATTGACTTTAAGGAGACGGTCGCTGCGCTTTTGGCGGATCAATTACCCGATGGATCATGGCAACATGCCACGATTGAAACCATTAAGCGCCTGTTCGGGCTTCATCTGACCGTGCGATCGTCCACAGCACAGATAGATGCCGCCTTGACTTGGCTTTTTGGTAAGATCGCCCTTCAGGCAGAAAAGATACATGTTGGTGTTAAAGATGTTACAGACATCGCCACTTTAGAGGGACTTCCATTTATCAAGAGTCGCCCAGACATGTTCTTAACTGGCGCTGCGTTATTTCTATCTACCATATTTGGCCGCGAAAATGATCCAGATGTCCTGGCTTGTTACCAGTGGCTGAGTTCAGAAGGGATAAAAAACCAAGGCCGTTGGTTTGATGAGGCATCTTCCCATAATATTTTGCGTGCCATGGTGGTGCATCCCGTATTTGCAACAGATAAAGCCACCGTATTGGCGGCAAAGCATCTTGCTGAGCTGCAGGCAGATGCGGGTGGTTGGGATTATGATTTGCCGTTTTATCAAATCCTTAATGCGCTGGCCCATTTGGATTTACATCAGGCAGAAACCCAACTTGAAAAGGCCTTTGAGCGCTTATTTGAAAAACAAAATAAGGACGGCACGTGGAGCCAGTCTGAGCCCGAGTGGAATACCTTTCTGGCAATTCATGCACTTAAGAATAAAGGGCTGCTGTGATAAGGCTACTACGTTGGAAAGTCATAGAGAATGGACTACTATTGTCGATCGCTTTGTTGCTTGTTATGAGTTTTGCGCCTTATCTTTTTCAGAAAAAGATTTCGAGAAACGATGACTTGTTCATTCTCACCCTCGGCTAACTTCTCGACATCATCATAGGCTGCTACGTGAAAAAACAGCCTATGATGCTCTATTGCAATCAGGCGAGCAACGGCACGAACTCTGGACCCGACCAGCGCGGCTGAGAAATGCCTTATGTCAACACGTGTACCCAGCGTAATTTTATCCTCCGGAATTCGACCTTCGACAACCTGACGGGCTGCCAATTCCATCAACAATACAAGGCAATGCGTTGATAGTACTTCAGCCCCAATATTTCCTGAGACGC
>JAQYWI010000033.1 GCA_030145015.1 Desulfobacterales bacterium | reverse complement strand
TGCCGTAAAAAGCGTGCACTTTACCGATGGATTCGGGAAAATTTTCAGACAAACCATATTTTCCTTTTTGTTTAATCACCCGGGGAACCGGCAAAAACGGCTCCAGGTGTTTGCCAACACAAACCGGTCCGGCTCCGGGGCCTCCGCCGCCATGCGGGGTCGCAAAGGTTTTATGAAGATTGAGGTGCAAGACATCGATGCCGAGATCGCCCATGTTGATGATGCCCATGGCGGCGTTCATGTTGGCACCGTCGCCGTAAACCAGGCCGCCTTTGGCATGTACGATGTCGGACACCTCCCTTATGTTTTCTTCAAAAAGGCCCAGCGTGTTGGGATTGGTGACCATGATTCCGGCGGTGTCCACATCCATGATTTCAGCAACCGCCCGGGGTGAAAGGACGCCTCTTTCATTTGATTTTACCGGTATTGAGCGGTATCCGCACAGGGAAGCGCTGGCCGGATTGGTGCCGTGGGCCGTATCCGGAACAATGATTTTCGAGCGCGGTGTTCCTTTGCTTTTGTGATAGGCATAAAAAAGAAGCATTCCGGTGAGCTCGCCATGGGCGCCCGCGGCCGGTTGCAGCGTTGTAGCATCCATTCCGGTGATCTCCGTTAAATATTGCTCAAGTTCAAACATAAGCTTGAGGGCCCCCTGGGAAAGGTGCTCCGGAAGCAGGGGGTGGGCCTGAGCAAACCCGGGTTGAGCCGATTGCCTTTCATTGGTCTTGGGATTATATTTCATGGTGCATGAGCCCAATGGATACATTCCGGAATCGACCGAAAAGTTCCATTGGGAAAGGCGGATATAATGGCGTACAATATCGACCTCGCTGAGGTCGGGAAAATCCGGGCCATTCCCGCATAATTTTTCATCAATGGCATGTTTTTCAACGTCGCGGCGGGGAAGCGAAAAAGCGGTCCGGCCCTTTTTCCCCTTTTCCCAAAGCAACGGCTCATTAAACAACAACCCGGTGGTGCCTAAGGGTTCTTTCATGATGACACCTCCTTAACCAGAGTATCCATATCTTTCTTGGTCAGCGTCTCCGTTACGCACAGCAAGTAATGATTCTTGAGCTCCGGATAAAAACCGGCCAGCGGCAAACCGGCGATAATTTTTTTCTTTAACAGGCGCTGGTAGGTTTTTTTAAATCCGGTTGGGAATTCAACGACAAATTCATTAAAGGTTGCCCGGGAAAACGGTAATTTAAGTCCGGCCTGCTTTAGGGCGGTTTTCAAATACTCGGACTTGTCGTAATTTAGTCGTGCCAGTTTTTTAAAACCGGAACCGCCGAGGGCAGCCATGTACATGGCGGCAGCCAGGGCGCACAGACTGTGATTTGTGCAAATATTGGAGGTGGCCTTTTCACGCCGGATATGCTGCTCGCGGGTGGCCAGCGTGAGCACATGGCCTCTTTTGCCGTCCAGATCGACGGTTTGGCCCACCAGACGCCCCGGCATATTGCGCACATATTTCATTTTTGAGGCGAACATCCCCAGCGCAGGGCCGCCGAACGAACGCGGGATTCCCAGACTCTGTCCCTCGCCACAGGCAATATCAGCGCCGCACTGACCCGGGTTCTTATACAGGCCGTAAGCGAGCGGCTCACTGAAGCAGACCACCAATAGTGTTTTTTTGTTTTGAAGCTTTTGTTTGAGATCCTCCAGATCTTCGATGCAACCCAAAAAATTCGGCGACTGTACGGCCACCGCACCCAGATCATCCGCATCCTCGAGTGGGCTCAAATCTGTGGTGCCGTCACTCAGATACGGCAGCTCCCTGATGTTAAAATCGGTGGGCTCAAAATAGGTCTCAAGCACGCGCCGGTATAACGGATGAACCGCACGGGAGACCGCCACGGTTTTTTGGCGCGAAACGCGTATGGCCATCAGCAGCGCCTCAGCCAGAGCTGATGCTCCGTCATATTGAGAAGCATTGGCAACTTCCATGCCCAGCAGACGCGTTGTCAGGGTTTGGTATTCATAAATGGCCTGCAGGGTTCCCTGACTCACCTCGGGTTGGTAAGGGGTATAAGCGGTAACAAATTCTGAACGGGTCAGCAAAAATGAAACCGCCGAAGGAACATAGTGTTCATAGCTGCCGGCGCCCATGAATATCTTATATTCCGGAGATACCGCCGTGCTGCCGGCCAGCGCATCCATATGATCATTTAATTCCCACTCCGTTAATGGCTCGGGGATTTTGAGCGCTTCTTTGCGGCGGCAGTCCTCAGGGATATGCGTAAAAAGCCCTTCGAGGCTGTCAATATCGATCGCCTTGAGCATGGCAGCAATATCTTCCGGGGTATGCGGTAAATAGCGCATGGGTGTTATCCTTTCAGCGTATCAAGATAAACATCATTGGGCATGAGGTCATTCAGTTCAGCGGGGTTCGCTGCCTTGACCTCAACCATCCATCCATCGGCATAGGGGCTATTGTTAACCTTTTCGGGTGCGTCCTCTAAAGACGAATTAATGGCCAGCACCTCTCCGGCAACAGGCATATAAAGCTCCGAAACCGCCTTGACGGATTCCACCGTACCGAATTCCTCCCCTTTATTAAGGGTGTCGCCGACCTCGGGCAATTCCACAAAGACAATGTCCCCCAATTGGTCCTGAGCATAATCAGAGATGCCGACTCTGATCTTGTCACCTTCGGATCGGGCCCATTCGTGCGACTCGGCATAACGCACTTCCGCGGGAAAATTCAATTCATTGAGTTCTTTCATAATTGTCCTCCTTAAGTTTATCCTAATTATAGATGGGCGAATACGGTCTTTTAAATTAAGCTATTTTGCCTTCAAACACCAGGGAAAACAAAATGGGCCAGGAGGCTGGGAAGCTTGGAGGCTGGGAAGCTAGTAAGCTTGAATGGATGAATTATTCTCAGCCTCCAAGCCTTTTGGTCTCATAGCTTTCCAGCATCCAAGCTTCCCAGCTTTCAAGCTTACTTTCCTATTCCAGGACATAGGGTACTTTCAAGTTATAACTTTTGTACACTACAAAAGTTTCCACGGATTGAACGTCCTGTATTTTGGAGACTTCTTCGGTATAAAATTCCAACAGACCGAATCCGGATTTTAAAAATACCATAAGAATAAGATCAAATCGACCGGTGACAACGCTGACCGAAACAACGCCTCTCAGATTGCTGAATTCTTGGCCTTTGTTGACCAGGTCCATACTTTGAAGCTTAACCCCCACCATCACCACGCGGTGCCCGTCAATGATTTCCGGATTTACCAGACCGCTAATTTCCAAAACACCTTCATCAATTAATTTTTGCACACGTGTTCGAACCGTGTTCTCAGAAACGCACAGATCTTGAGAAATTTTTTTGTAGGATTTCCGGCCGTTGCGGAGATGCTTGATAATCTTAAGGTTGGTTTTATCGACCTTCATGATCCCTATCATTTTGGAATTTGGGTAGCACCAAAATGTAAAATATTTAAATAAAATTTGATGATTCTGTCAATTAGTTTTTATTTTTTTACAATCTCTTCAAAATAGTTGGGTTTTTTTAAAAAAAAGGAGCTTTCAATTTTTGTGGCCCCTTATTTGCGATCCAAAAAGATGTCCACCGCCGCATTTGTGCCTATTATTTGACAGGTAGAAGATACACTACCCTCTGAGGCAATGGACGGTTGGGCCCTAACCGCGGCAAGATTTTTAAGGGAATAAAGTTGAAAAAAAAAAATCCATGTGTTATGGACCCAATCATTTTCTTACCCTTCCAAATCGCATTTGGAATACCCGTAAAATGCTTATTAACCGAAGTGAAAAGGAGATTGCAATGAAAAAAGGACTACTTTTAACTGGCATTATTTTTTGTCTGGCGGTGGTTGTGGCGTTTTATGCCTGCGGCCCATCAGGGCCGGATAGCATCAGGATCGGCATCAATGCCCCCATTACCGGCGACATTCCCAAAGTGGGTGAGGGCACCAAGTTTGCAGCCGAGATGTGGCTTGAAGACATCAACGCCGCCGGGGGCCTGCAGGTTGGCGATAAAAAATATAAGGTCGAGTTGGTCATCGAAGATAATGAGTCCAAAGCGGAATCGGCGGTGAAAGTGGCCACCAAGCTGATCACCGAGGATGAGGTGCTGGCGATTGTCGGCCCGCAATCATCCAAGCAGGCGGTACCGGCCGGCGGGACGGCCAATGAAAAGAATACACCCATGATCAGCCCCTGGTCGACCAATCCCGATACAACCAAAGGTCGTCCTTATGTATTCCGCGGCTGTTTTCTTGATCCGTTCCAGGGACCGGTTGCGGCCAATTTCGTTAGAGACGAATTCGGTTTTAAAAAGGCGGCGGTGCTTTACGATGTCGCCAGCGACTATCCCAAGGGACTGGCCGAGTTTTTCAAAGAGGCCTGGGAGAAGAATAACGGCCCCGGGTCGGTCGTGGCATTTGAAAGCTTTACCACTAAAGATGCCGACTTTAGCTCACAGCTCACCAAGATCATCAATTCGGGCGCTGAGGTACTGTTTACGCCCCAGTATTATAATGAAGTTGCGCTGATTGTGCAGCAGGCCCATCAGCTAGGCTGGGATAAGCCGATTGTCGGCAGCGACAGCTGGGGCTCATCTGAAACAGTGAAGCTCTGCGGCAAAGACTGCTATGGACTGTTTTTCAGCACCCATTATGCCGCAGCCGGTGCCAAAGGAGCAACCAAAGAATTTATCGATCGCTACAATTCCAAGCACGGAGATGTTCCCGATGATGTCGGCGCGTTGACCTGGGACAGCATTCGTCTGCTGCAGCAGGCGATTCAAAATACCGGTGGCTTGACCGGCGATATCAAAAAGGACCGTGCTGCGGTTCGCGATCAACTGACCAAAATCAAGGATTTTGACGGTATTACCGGCAAGATGACTTTCACCGATGAGGGCGACCCGATTAAATGTGCCGTGGTTGTCCGCATCAGCGATGCCGGTGAATTCGAATTTTACAAGTCGGTGTGTCCGTAAGATAGACTTTAACCGTTCAGGGTTCAGAGGTTCAAAGGCTCAGGGTTCAGAAAAGGGCTAATAGGTTAGGAGGCTGGAAAGCTTTTAGGCCTCCAAGCCTTCCGGTATTCTGGTATCTCCAGATTCAAGCCTATGAGCTGTGAGCTATGAGCTATTTGCCTGAGCACTGACACCTGAAACCATTGAAGGCGGAACACTGAACCCGGGAACGTATAGCGAAATGCTAAAATAAGTTGAGCGAAGGACGGGCCAGGGCTTTTTGCCCTGCGCCCGCCTTTTTAAGAGGACAAGGAGCAATTCGATGGTATTTTTACAAAACCTGATCAACGCATTGCAGTGGGGTAGTTTTTATGCGCTTATCGCTCTGGGATATTCGATGGTTTACAGCATCCTGATGCTGTTCAACTTCGCCCACGGCGATATTTTTATGGTGGGGGCCTATATCGGGTTTGGCGTGGCCTCGGCTTTGATTGCACTCACCGCCATGGGCGCCTTCGCGCTGCCAGGCTGGCTGATCCTGGCTATAACCATCATTTTCTCCATGTTTCTAACCTCCTTTGTGGGCATGATCGTCGAACGCGTCGGCTACCGCCCTTTGCGCGATGCACCGCGGGCATCGGCGGCCATCACCGGTTTGATGATCGGTATTATTCTGGAGACCGGCAATCTGGCCCTGTTTGGCGCTCAACGCGTCAGCTTTCCTTCCATAATGGAGACCACCACCTATAACCTGGGGGGCGTATTTGTAACCAACAAAAAAATCATGATTGTGGTGGTGTCCTTGCTGCTGGCAACGGCCCTGCATCAGTTTATCCGCCGGACCCGTTACGGGATGGCCATGCGGGCCATGGCATTTGATTATGTGGTGGTGCCCTTGATGGGAGTACCGTTAAATACCATGGCGGCCATGACCTTTGGGCTGGGGTCGGCCCTGGCGGCTGCCGCCGGAATTCTCTTCGGCGTTGCCTATCCGGTGCTGGATCCGTACATGGGAATTTTGATCGGCTGGAAAGCATTCGTGGCAGCGATTTTAGGGGGCAGGGGATCTATCGTCGGTGCCACGCTGGCCGGATTTTTGCTCGGGTTTATTGAGATTTTTGTGGCCATGATCTTCCCATCGACACTGCGCGATTTAATCGCCTATTCGATTGTTTTACTTATTCTGGTTTTCAGGCCCCATGGTTTTTTTGGGGAAGCTTACAGTGCACGCCTGCGGTTGTAAGGGATTGGCGCTGTATCAGGGGCTGCAGGTATCTTTTCAACAGCCAAGATTTGTAAGGAACGAGGATTTGAAATGGAAGGTACAAGCGAAAAATTATCATCTGCCTTAATGCTGTCAAGGATCAATATTCGAGTCTGGGTATCACGGATTCCGCTGCTGGGCTGGCTTATCGGGGCTCTGGTTGCGGTAGGTTTGGAAATGGCGATCGGTACGCCTTTAGCGCGCGGTCTGGGGCTGCCCAAAGCGCCCGTCTTATTTGGATTCGTCATTATGCTCAAAAAACCCTTGCTGATTCCGAGTGCGGCCCTGTATCTTTCGCTGATTTATTTGTTGCCCATCGGCCTGATCGCCCGATTTGGCTCGGCGGCATTAAACAGGCTGGCGGCAAAACTGGCCAACTTTTCTACTGTTTTTTCGATACTCCTTCACCTTGCACTGCTCTATTTGGCTTTGCATCTGTGGTCCGGATTGAGCGACTATCGGGTTCTGGTGGTCAAACTGACCTTAATTGCGGTGATAGTGACCCTGAGCTTAAACGTAATCAACGGCTATATGGGTGAGTTTTCATGCTCGCATCCCGGGTTTATGGCCCTGGGCGCCTATGCGGCCTCGGTTTTTACGGTTTCCCTTTTTGTCAACGACAAACTCTTTGGTGCGGCCGTGCTTCCGGCGTTCCTGGGACCTTTCTTATTTCCGATCGCGCTGTTTCTGGGCGGAGTGGCAGCATCCATCGGAGCGATATTTGTGGCCATACCGTCATTTCGAACCCGGGGCGACTATCTGGCGATTATCTCACTGGCATTTTTGTTTATCGTTAAAAGTTTGATTGAGAACCTTGAAGTCGTCGGAGGGCCCCGCGGATTGGGGAGCCAGCCGGACTGGGCCAATTTGCCGGTCGTTTTTCTGACCACGGTGATCTGTATCTGGATCATCAACAATTTTGTACGATCCACTCTGGGAAAAGCGCTCAACGCGG
Organism: Desulfobacterales bacterium; assembly: GCA_030145015.1. Next base: position 31,734 of record JAQYWI010000033.1, on the reverse strand, counting down.
TGCGCGATAACGAGCTGGCGGCGAATGCTATGACGGTCAACACGCGCCGCACCAAATTTATAGCCTTTTTGTTTGCCGCGTTCTGGGCGGGGGTCGCCGGCGGTTTGTTTGCACATGTGATTCGATATGTCAATCCCAGTACGTTTGGTATCCAAAAGCTGGCCGAAGTTCTGGCCATGGTTTATTTTGGGGGGCTGAACTCCGTATACGGCGCCATTGTGGGTGCCACCAGTATCAGTTTGCTGGGAGAGGCTTTGCGGCCGCTGGAAATTTTTAAATGGATTATCATCCCGTTGCTCCTGATACTGGTGATGATTTTCAGGCCGACGGGCCTGATTGCCTTCAAGGAGTTTGACGCTCGGAAACTGATTCAGCCTAAAAATAGAACACCCTAATTGTGCGCAAACGCTCAATTAGGCGTTAATTGTTAGTGGTTATTCGTTATTAGGTTTTGACAAATGATAGACAGAATTTTTGATTTCATTCCTCACAAACGATTAACGAATAACAAATAACGAATAACTCCCCTTTGGGTTTTAACCCAGTGGGGACTAGAAGGGGTGTCGCATGTCATTATTAAGGGTTGAAAATATGACCCACTTTTTTGGCGGCCTGCGGGCGGTGCACAATTATGATCTTGAAATCGAACCGGGCCAGGTGTGCGGGCTCATCGGTCCCAACGGCGCCGGCAAAACAACCATTTTCAACCTTATCACCGGAATTTACAATCCCACCGAAGGCCTTGTGTCTCTGGAAGATAACACCTTAAACGGCCGCTCACCGCACGAAATTGCAGCTTTGGGTATCGGCCGTACATTTCAGAACATGCTTCTGTGGCGGCATATGACCGTCCTCGAACATGTCAAGATGGCGCGTTATTCCAAAATCGGCTACGGGCTCATCGGCGCTTTTTTCGGAACCCCCCGTCGGAATCGCGAAGAGGCCGAAAGCGAAGAGAAAGCCTACAGTCTTTTAAAAATGTTCGGCATCGATCAATTTGCGGATCAGTGGGTGCCCAATTTGTCTTATGGTGCTCAGCGGCGGGTCGAAATGGCCCGGGCCCTGGCCATGGATCCTAAAGTGCTGTTTCTGGACGAGCCCACCGCCGGGATGAATCCCGAAGAGCTGGTTCAGATGATGGAAATCATACGCAAAATTAAAGAAAAATTTGAACTGGCCATATTCCTCATCGAGCACCGCATGAAAGTGGTCATGGAACTGTGCGAAAGAATTCAGACCCTGGTTTTTGGAGAAGTGATTGCCGAAGGCACACCCGAAGAGATTCAAAACAACCCCAAGGTTATTGATGCCTATTTGGGCAAGGAGATCGTAGAGTAATGCTGTTATCCGTCCAAGAGTTACGCGTTTCCTATGACAATATTAAGGCGCTGCACGGCCTGAATTTCGAAATTGACGAGGGCGAAATCGTCTGCATTATCGGTGCCAATGGTGCCGGTAAAAGCACGACACTTAAAGCCATTTCGCGCCTGGTGCCGGCAGAGGCGGGCTCCCGGATGACATTTCAAGGGATGGATCTGCTTGAATATGCTGCCGATAAAGTGGTCAGCCGGCTGGGCATTTCGCATGTCCCGGAAGGCCGGCGCCTGTTCGACAATTTGACGGTGACCGAAAACTTGCAGCTGGCCTGTTTTGCCAGAAAAGATAAAGATCAGATCAAAGAAGACATCAAGCGCGTCTTTTCGATTTTTCCGCGGCTGGAAGAGCGGGAGACCCAGAAAGCCGGCACGCTCAGCGGCGGTGAGCAGCAAATGCTGGCGGTCGGCAGAGCCTATATGAGCGGGCGCAAAGTCATGCTGCTGGATGAACCCTCCATGGGACTGGCCCCTCTGCTGATGATGAGCATGTTTGATGCCCTAAAAGAAATCAATAATGAAGGCACCACCATTTTGCTGGTGGAGCAAAATGCCCGTCTGGCACTTCAATTTGCCCAGCGGGGATATGTGTTGGAAAACGGCAACCTGGTGGTGGAAGGACCTTCGAGAGAATTGCTGGAGAATCCGGAGGTTAAAAAAGCCTATCTTGGCGGCTAAAACTGAGTCCCAAATCCCCATCTTTTAACCCGATACCTGTGTTACAATCCAGCACAAAATGCTCACGTACTGTCGTGCATGCTCCGCTTTTGAGCCGGCTTGTGCCTTGGTCTCGGGTAAAAACTGAGAATTTTGAACTCAGGTTATTATTTTATATTTAAAATTTTCTCTTACGTTATTTTCACTGCAAATCGATAATTTTTCTTGCTTCAATTGGTCTATCTTTTTTCTTCTTTGTTATCCCCCGATTGCTTTTTTTCGTTTTGCGCCATTTGCGCGAAATCCCAACGTTTAATTCGCCTGCAAATCCCACCCGTCAAAAAAAATCTCCATTATCGCTAAATTGAAAACTACATTTGTATTTCTAAAAAGCTTTGTGATATCCATTTGAGACGTGTACGTTTAGCAGAGCTGAATTTTTGGCAAAATCCGGCTTGCAAAGTACACCAAATTTTATTCTGTCTCAGATGCTATCATAACTTTACCCTACTTTGTGACAAAAATGCATGTTATCCCAGATTTTATTGACGGTAATAGTAAAGAAAAAGTGTATAATCATTTGTTATGAATCAAGAAATGAGGTTGCTCGTGATTAACAAAATACTTCAAAATTTAATTACTGCCTTTATTTTATCTCTCATTCTTTTAACCGTGGGATTGGTAATTTGGTATTTCTTGAAAGAATCGGAGACGTCATTACAGAATATTCTGTTTTATGTAGGAGCAGTTCCAATAGTATTGTTTTCAATGGGGCAATTGGGTGATTTTTTTGGAAGGGGTGATGCCTCATATCAACTCAGTAGATCAGTTAGCAATCAATCATCAAATCAAAGGGCACTTCAAGACGTACATGACATAAAATCTAATGTAAAATCTGGATTAAATTGGATCATAGCAGGTTTATTCGTTTGGTTGTTCATCTATTTTATGTGATTTAGCTACGATCAAATAATCATTTTTTGATAGAAACATTCCAAATTTTTTCTAAAAACTAAAAACTGTGATATCGTCAAAAACGGCATGAAATCACAGGTAATGGCGTTTCGTTGATACTCTCAATAAATCACAGGTTGATGCCGACATGGGATACTGGCAAGATCTTACAGGTTGTGGCATGCTTGATTCTTAATGCAAAAGATGAAAAGTTTTGGCTCATGTTATTTGAAAGGGCGCCATCCTTCTTCAACTATCAGCACAGCCGTTGACGTTGTGGATATGAGCCCAACGGCGACCGTCGCTATCAGCTTAATTGAAGAGCAGGAAGCCTGTAGCACAAAGTAAGCCGATTCGAGACCCATACAAAATTGACCGGGAGTCTGACCATGGAACAAATATGTAATGACCTGGCAATGGAACAACAGGAGTTGGATGCTGTCGTGGCCAATCTGGATGAGGTCGGATGGGAGACCACGACCCCCTCTAACGGCTGGGATATCAAGGAACAAATTCGTCATTTAGCGTATTTTGAGAATAGGGCCAAATTGGCTGCCTCGAATCCGGAGGCCTTTAAACAGTGGCTTGAAGAAAAGCTGCAAGATCCAAATATAATGACGAGGCATATGGAGGCTACGGGAAAAGATTTGACTCCTGCAGGAACCCTGAAATGGTGGCGAGAAGAACGCAGAGCGTTGCTTGAAGTCTTAGCAAAAATGGATCGCAAGAAGCGACTGCCCTGGTATGGTCCTGCTTTGAGTGCCATGTCTTTTGCCACTGCGCGTCTGATGGAGACCTGGGCGCATGGACAGGATATTGTGGATGCATTGGGTATTAGACGTAAACCGACAGAGCGCTTGCGTCATATTGCCCATTTAGGGGCGAGTACATTAGGATGGAGTTATACCAACCGTAAAATGGAGGTGCCTGACACACCGGTTCGTGTTGAACTCACCGGGCCTTCAGGCGACACGTGGAGCTGGGGGCCTGAAGAAGCTAAAGATATGGTAAAAGGCCTGGCTGAAGATTTCTGTTTAGTGGTGGTTCAACGGCGGCATGTGGCCGACACTGATTTGATTATCATCGGGGAAACTGCGCAGCAATGGATGTCGATAGCCCAGGCCTATGCCGGACCACCGACCGAAGGTCGAAAGCCGGGGAAGTTTCTGAAGAGTAAACAATAGCCAGTTGATTAAATTGCAGGTATCTGTGCGATAAATTGCATATATTCATCTGGTATAGAAATAATTTCATTTATTTTGACTACTTTGATTGTCCCAATAAATCTTTAATCTCAGTAGATTTGTGCGAATTTTAAGATGACAAATCTGAAAAGGTTCGAAATTATACATCAAAGAGGACGCACCTGAAATGATCTGGAAGAAAGCCGACTTCCTGATTTCATCGGAAAAGAACCAGGTGGATATTGACGCACTTCACGCTATGCTGAGTCGATCGCATTGGGCCAAAGGGCGTTCACGTGAAGCCGTTGAAAAGACGATCGCAAATTCATTATGCTTCAGCCTTATAAATGCTAACGAACAGATTGGATTCGCACGTGTTATCACAGATGCTGTTACCTATGCGGTCATTCTTGACATGATCATTCGTGAGGATTTCAGAGGTCAAGGGCTCGGGAAATGGTTAGTGCAGTGTATCGGTGAACACCCGGAAGTTGTTCCGCTTAGACAAGTTCTCTGGACCAGTGCTGCGTATGATTTTTACCAGAAGGCTGGTTTCGAAGAGATGCCGAAGCTCAAGTTCATGGCTCGGAATTGGAAGATGTAATCACAACTAAGCGGCTGGATTAAGTTCAAGCAGGTTTCATTGATAATCAATTGCGTGTATCATCTGCTTTAAGTTTGCGCCAGAGCGTATTGACACTGATACCCAATTTTTTGGCGGTCTCCTTTTTGTTGAACCGGCAGGCCTGCAATGTGTCCTGAATCAGTTTGCATTCCACCCGTTCCATCATTTCTTTTAACGTGCCGGCCATAACTTCGTCGGCGTTAATGTCACAGGCGGCCTCCGTATTGTCGTCCGATGGCGCTTCTTCCCAATGGGATGCCTCTTGCATTTGTTCCTCCAGAAGCATTGAAATCAGCTGCTCATCGTGGTTTTTGGTCCTTAATAGAATCAAATAACTCTCCACAAATGAAATCAATTCGCGCACATTCCCCGGCCAGTGGTATCGATTCATGTCAGCGAGCATTTTCGTTGTGAATGTGGAATTAAATGTCGCCCGCGAAGCCAATACTTTTTCTATAATCAAAGGGATATCTTCTTTTCTCTCATGTAGCGCGGGTAGCTTCAATTTCAGAACTGCCAGGCGATAGTATAGGTCGGGTCTGAAGCGGCCCTTTTTCATTTCGCGATGCAGATCCTGGTAGGATGAGCTGATAATGCGCACATCAACCGGTACATAGCGGTCTCCGCCGACCCGCATGACTTCTTTGTTTTCGATCACCCTCAGGAGCCGCATCTGAAGTCCTGCCGATATATCAGCGATTTCATCCAGGTAGACCGTCCCAAGATGGGCCAGTTCAAACAGGCCCATCTTGCCGCCCCGTTTGGCACCGGTGAAGGCCCCCTCTTCATATCCGAATAGTTCGCTTTCCAGCAGCGATTCGGGTAGGGCGGCGCAATTGATGGCCACAAAGGGTTGCTGCCGGCGGGGACTCAGGTTGTGTATCGCCTGGGCCAGCAGTTCCTTGCCGGTGCCGGTTTCGCCCTGGATGATGAGCGTCGTGTGAGTTTGGGCATATTGTTTGGCCCTGAGTTTGAGCTGGCGCATGATCGCGGTTTCGCCTACGAGGTCTTTTAGGGTGTGCTTGGCGATAAAACCCTTGGAATAGAGGCTTTCTTTAAATTTGCGGCTGATGCTCTCTATTCTGGACACCGTTTTCAGCAGGGCCACGGCACCCTGGGGGCGGCCTTCGTTTTCAATCGGCAGGGCATTGACCACGATTTTGTGGGAACCGATCTTTTTGATCACATCCCGTTCAGGAGTTCCGCTGGTCAACACATCCAGCAGATGCGTATCTTTGAGGATTCGAGACTGGGATTGGCCGACAGTCCGTTTCAGATTCATGCCGAGGATGGTTTCTGCATTTTCATTATAAATGTCGACCCGCCCATAGTTGTCCACGCAGACAACGCCGTCTTCGATCATCTGCAATATCGTTTTCAGACGGGCAGTGTTTTCGGCTTCCTTGCGGCGGAAAGAGGCAATTACCCTGGCTTCGCGGAACGCTTTTTCAACGGCGCTCTGCCTGGGTTCGACCACGATGCCACGACCCCCCAGGGCGGGGATGATTTTTGTGCTGACACCGCCACCGACAAGGACGCGGATGCCCTGATTAAAGGCTTCATTAACCCCCGTCTCCATTTCGGCGAAATTTTCGAAAATGATCTGGTGGATTTTGATGCCCAGAATCTCCTCGATAAAATCAATACCATCAGTCGGCTCCGAAAAGCTGGTCAATCCGATCTGGGAACCAAAGGCTTTGGCCTTTTTAAAGGCGATCATCATATCCAGGTGGGTGCGCGGGATTTCGACCACCGGCTGTCCGATTTCCTGGAACATCAGCTGGGCGTTGCCCATGTGCCCGAAAATGATTTCAATGCCCTCATCCACCAGCTGTTTGGCCACAGACACACCTTCGCCGGCGTTCACCACGCGCGTGATAAGCTCTTCGGTTTCCGGATTAACACACCGTTGAACGGCATTCGCCAGTTCGTAGGAGTGCCCCACCACTGCAAATCGAAATTTTTTTTCATCCGACACCATGGGTTGATTCTCCCCTGTTGAATAGGTAATTACAGACTATGTGGATTCCAAAACGGCTAAAAAGAGGTTCATTATAGGTTAAATCCCGATTTTTCGCAATAATAATGCCATTATTAGGAATAAATATGCCATTAATGATATGTTGGGGCAAAATTGAAGGCTATCAGGGTAATTGGGAACATTCCAGATCAACGAATCATTCATCATTGATTAAATAGCTTCTTACCGAGGCGTCAGTTGAGTTTTGATAATAGCGATGAAGGTCAAGCATCTTAAAGCCGCTGCCTGTTCCTGTTATAAAATTGAAACTTTTTCTTTTAATTTTATAATAAAAGTTCTCATAAATGGAAACTTGTGGCTTACTAAAAATCCTGTGTTATTACATAAATACTGTGAATAAACAGCGTGTTAAATAATATTTTTGTGTCTGGCACAAGGCTTGCTCTTAATACAACTCCTGTTTTTTAATCAGTGCCGACCCTGTTTTCTCCGGGGCATGATGCGGCAATGGATCTCGATGCTCATTCGGGAAAACGGCAGATGAAAGGAGTTGCGTTTTTGAAAACCGAAGAAGTTATCATCGTTCAGGGAAATGAGGCCTGCGTGCGGGGTACATTGGCCGCCGGTTGCCGGTTTTTTGCCGGCTATCCGATCACGCCCGCCTCGGAAATCGCGGAACTGATGTCGTTGAGGCTACCTAAAGTCCAGGGCACCTTTATGCAGATGGAAGATGAAATCGCATCCATTTCGGCCATTATCGGGGCTACCTGGGGCGGATTGAAATCCTGTACCGCCACTTCGGGCCCCGGTTTTTCTTTGATGCAGGAAGGCATCGGATACGCTGTCGTCACTGAAACCCCTTGCGTCATCATCAATGTGATGCGTGGCGGTCCGTCCACAGGACAGCCGACCCTGTCCGCGCAGCAGGACGTGATGCAGGCCAAGTACGGATCCCACGGCGACTACGAAATCATCGCTTTGTGTCCCTCCTCGGTGCAGGAATGCTTCGAACTGACGGTCAAAGCCTTCAATCTGGCAGAAAAATTCAGGGTGCCGGTTACGATTCTGTCGGATGAAATCGTCGGCCACACCCGCGAGAAGCTGATTGTGCCGGCAGAAGTGGATGTGCGTGAAAGGCAGCATCCCAAGGGGCCCCCTGACCAGTACCTGCCCTATGCTGCGGATTCCAGCGGCCTGCTGGACGGAATGCCCGCTTTTGGCCAGGGGTACAATCTGCTGATAGACGGGCAGTTGCATTATGAAGACGGCAACCGGGCCGGGCACGATCCGATTGCCAGCGGCAAGTTGATGAAACGGCTGTGCCGCAAGATCACGAGTCATGCGGAAGAATTGGTGGATGTCGATTGTGCCTATTTGGATGATGCCGAAACCGTCGTACTGGCATACGGATCTGTGGCCCGATCTGCTTTGTCGGCAACTAAAATGGCGCGCGCGGCGGGGTTGAAAGTGGGCTTCATCAAACTAAAAATCATATGGCCTTTTCCGGATGAGTTCATCAAAGACGCCATTAAAAATGCGCACACCATTATCGTACCTGAAATGAACATCGGCCGCATCGTTCATGAAATGGAGCGTCTGACCCATGACGGTCAGCAAATCCGCTCTGCATCCAAACTGGGGGGCAACATTCACACACCCCAGGAAATTTTAGCAGAAATTAAAAATTGATCATTTTGAGGAGATATACCGCATGCACCCGATTGCCGAAAAATATCTGCGAAAAAGCGCACTGCCGATGATTTTTTGCCCCGGCTGCGGGCATGGAACGGTTTTAAATGCGTTTCTGAGGGCGGTTGATGATCTGGGTATCATTGACGACCTGTCGCTTGTCGGCGGCATCGGCTGCTCGAGCTGGGCACCGGTTTTCGTGAATACAGACGTCCTGCACACCCTGCACGGCCGGGCCATTGCCGTCGCAACCGGTCTAAAACTGGCCCAGCCCAGGCGTCATGTTGTTGTGTTCACCGGCGACGGGGATTGCATCGGGATCGGCGGCAATCATTTTATGCACGCCGCCCGGCGCAATATCGACCTGACCGTTATCCTGCTGGACAATAACATCTATGGTATGACCGGCGGCCAGGTGTCGCCCTCTACCCCGATGCAGGCCACGACCCAAACATCCCCGCATGGCAACCCTGATCCGCCCATGGATGCCTCTACGGTTGCGATTGCCTGCGGCGCCACCTATGTCGCCAGATGGACCAGCGCCCATCCGCTGGGAATCAAAAAGGCGGTGAAACAGGCCATCGCCCACAAGGGGTTCTCTCTGGTACATACCCTTTCACAATGCCCCACCCAGGCCGGGCGGTACATCCACGGCACCCCCAGGGCGGATGACCTTCTGGAATACTACAAAGCCAGAGCGGTCACCCGCAAGCAAGCCCGGAAGCTTCCGGAGGATGAACTGTCTGAGCGCATTGTGATCGGCACACTTCATCAATCCGATCAACGACCGGAATTGTGCGAGAGCATCGCGGCGATGCATACCTCTCTGAAAGGATAGACCCTTGAAGCGAATCGTTGTTGATCAAAAATACTGTAAAGGCTGCTGCTTGTGTATCAGCCAATGCGAAAGCGAGGTTCTGGCAACCTCTAAAAACAGAAACGCCAAAGGTTACCTTGCAACCGAGGCAGCTGATCCCGATAAATGTATCGGCTGCATGCGCTGCGAATTGATCTGCCCGGATATGGCCATAACGGTGGAGGATGTGGACGATGAGAACTGAAGTCATGTTTGCCGGATTTGGCGGGCAAGGGGTCATTAAAGCGGCCTTGCTGCTATCACAGGCCGCCGGGTTGCACGAAAATAAAGAGGTGGCCCAGACGCAGAGTTACGGGCCGGAGGCCAGAGGCGGGGCCTGCCGTTCAGAGGTTGTCATCAGTGATCAGGAGATCGATTACATCAAAACCATGAGCCTGGATTCATTTGTGGTGATGTCCCAACCGGCGCTGGACAAATACCGGGATCACATCGATCTGCAAAAAACAATTGTCATCGCCGACACGACCCTGATCAAAGAGATCCCGCCGGATTTGCAAAAGGTTTATGCGGTGGAGGCGACGCGGATTGCTGAAGAAAAACTGGGCCGGGCGCTGTTTGCCAACATTATCATGCTGGGTGCACTCTCGGCGGTCAGCGGACTGGTGACCCTGGATGCGCTTAGAAAATGCCTGGTGGGTAACGTACCGCCCAAAACCCTCGACCAGAACCAGACGGCCTTGAAAACAGGATATGATGTCGGCAGCGGGCTGGTGCAGGCCGCCAAACCGTCAATCACATAGTGTTGCGTCCTTCAAGCAATTTATAAAACACGGTTTTACTTTAGGTTTCAGGTGTCAGGTGTCAGCAAACAGATGACTGAGAGAAGAAAACAGCGGACCTTTTGTCTGCTGTCATCTGTTTTCCGGATGCTGTCCACTGTTTCTTCCTGACACCTGACACCCGAAACCTGACACCATATTGATTAGGACTTTTGTAATATTTTTATGAGACATAACAATAGCAGACAACACCCGCTGAAAAGGGAACGAATGGGAACTGTGACCTATGGACTTTAAACTCAACAGCCAACAGAAACGGATCGTTGAACTGGTCGACGAACTGGGCCGGAAGGAGTTTGCCCCTAAAGCCGCCCGCTGGGATAAAAATCATGAGTATCCCTGGGATAATATACAAACGTTGCGTGAATGCGACATTTTGGGGATGACCATTCCGACCGAATACGGCGGACAGGGACGACCGCTGATCGATGCGATCCTGGCCATCGAAACCGCTGCCAAATACTGCGGGGTCACCGCCCGGGTGATCGTTGAAACCAATATGGGTGCGCTCGGCTGCATCATGGCTTACGGTACCGAGGAGCAGCGGCGGCTGGTGGCCCATCGCATTCTCAAAGAAGGGGACAAACCGGCCATCGCGATGACCGAACCTGAAGCCGGCACCGCCTTGACCGATTTGACCACCCGTGCCGATAAGCAAGGGGACAAATACGTAATCAACGGTATCAAACACTGGATTACCGGTGGGGGTGTGTCCGTTACCAATTTGGTATTCGCACGCTTTTACGACGGGGACAGGGAGCTGGGTATCGGCGGTATTCTCGTCGACAAGGGCACACCCGGATTTACCTTCGGCCGGGTAGAGCGGGCCATGGGGCTGCGCGGCATCCCCGAGACTGAGCTGCTGTTTGCCGATTGCGAAGTCCCGATGGAGAACGTGGTCGTACCCGCTGACGGTTCCGCCGGCTTTAAAAATCTGATGTACGGTTACAACGGGCAACGGGTGGGTGCCGCTGCGGTGGCACTGGGTCTCGCCCAGGGCGCCCACGACCTGGCAATCGACTATATGAAGAAGAGAAGGGCCTTTGATCGGCCGATCAGCGAATTCCAGGGATTGCAGTGGATGATTGCCGAGTCCAAAATCAAGCTCAATGCCGCCCGTCTGCTGATCTACCGTGCCGCCTGCAATGCGCGCGAACTGCCCAACAATGTTAGGCTGCCCTATATGGACGAAGCGTCGATGGCCAAATACTACACCGGTCACGCATCTTTTGAAGTCGTCAGCGAAAGCCTCCAGATGTTTGGTGCCGCCGGCTATTCGCAGGATTTGTCACTGGAACGGATGCTGCGCGATGTGCGCATGTTTCAAATCGGCGGCGGCACCTCCCAGGCCCAGCTCAACATGATCGCTCGCTCGGTTTTTAAAAAGAAGTTCGATCAGCGAAAATAACGTTCGGTTCTTTGACTTTAATCTGTTTAGATTAGACATGAAATTATACGAATTCGAAGGCAAACGACTCCTTTCGCAAATGAACATTCCGGTTCCGCACGGTGAGGTGGCCGCCACAGGTGAAGCGGCTACAGACATTGCAGCGCGGATCGGATATCCGGTCGTGCTCAAAAGTCAGGTGCTGCAGGGCGGCAGAGGCAAGGCCCGTGGCATTCGCTTTGCGCAAGATCCGCAAGAACTGGCCGGCGCCTACGCGGCCCTTTCGAATCTGACCATCGGCCGGGAACCGGTGTCTCAGATTCTGATCGAAGAAAAACTCTCCATCGTCCGTGAACTTTACACCGGCATAACGGTGGATCCCAAATCGGCCAAACCGTTGTTGATGATCTCGTTGAAAGGCGGAGTGGATATTGAGCAGGTCGCCGCGGAAGATCCCGCCCGGATCGTTAAACAGCCCATCGATGCCTTGGCGCTTTCCAAACCTTTTAATCTTATTCCCCTCGTCAAGCGCAGCGGCTTGGACGGCGAACCGATGGTTCAGGTCGCCAACCTGCTTGAAAAATTGATCCGCTGTTATTTCCATTTCGAAGCCATCACCGCCGAAATTAATCCGCTGGTGATTGACGATGCCGGCAAGCTGACAGCGGCTGATGCGAAATTTGATATTGACGATGCCGCCCTGTTCCGCCACCCTCAGATCGCAGCCTTCAACCGCAGCGAAACTACTGAAAATCCATTCGAGCGCGAAGCCCGCGCCGCAGGTGTGTCGTACGTGCGTTTAGAGAACCAGGGCTTTATCGGTATCATCTCCGGCGGGGCGGGGTTGGGCATGGCCACCATGGATGCCGTCTATCATCACGGCGGGGTACCGTCCAATTTTCTGGACCTGGGGCATGCCACCCCTGAAAAAACCGCTGCCGCACTCAGGATCGTCCTCAAAACACCGGGCGTTAGAGGCGTGTTTCTAAATGCCTATGGCGGGATCAACAATTGCGCGGAAATGGCCAAAGGTGTGATTAGCGTGATCGATTCTCTGAAGCCGCAGCAATCCATTGTCGTCAAAATGCGCGGCCACTCGCAGGAAGAGGGCTGGGCCCTGTTAGAGGAGAAGAATATCCCGATCGTCAAAACCGGCACAACCGCTGATGGGATCGAGTTGCTCAAGCATGCGATGCAGAATAAAGGAGACTGGCCCCATGTCGATCCTCGTGGATGAAACCACCCGTGTGGTCATACAGGGCGCCACCGGTCGCCATGGGCGCTACCATATGTCCAAAATGCTTGATTACGGCGTGCAGGTGGTCGCCGGAATCGGGCCGGGCAAAGGCGGTCAGACGGTCCTGGGCGTGCCCATCTATGACACCGTTGCCGAAGCCGCCCGCAGACACCGCATGGATGCCGCCATGGTGATGGTACCACCGGCCGGTGTCCTCGCCGCCGCCGCCGAGGCGATCGACAGCCGAATTCCCTTGCTGGTAATAATTACCGAGCATGTGCCTTTCCACGACGCTTTAAAGGTTCGCTGCCTGGCTGAGGCTGCCGCGGTCAAGGTCATCGGACCCAACACCGTGGGCGTCATCAGTCCCGGCAAGTGCAAAGTGGGTGTCTCGCCGGTGTCGCTCTTCAGTCAGGGTCCGATCGGGATTATTTCCCGCAGCGGCACCTTGACCCATGAGGTGGCCTGCAACCTGACCGACCGGGGTATCGGCCAGTCTACCTGTGTCTGTATTGGCGGTGATATGACCAAAACGCTAAATTTTACCGATGTATTGGAGCTGTTTCGGAATGATGAACAGACTTCGGCCGTCGTTATGATAGGAGAAATTGGCGGAGCGGGGGAAGAGATGGCCGCCCAATCCATTGCGGCGCACGGCTATCCCAAACCGGTCGTCGCGTATATTGCCGGGCGCAACACCCCGGAAGGCAAAAAGATGGGACACGCCGGGGCGATCATCACCGGTAATTTAGGAATGGCCGAATCCAAAATCAGCAGTTTGCGGTCCGCCGGCGTGGGGGTGGCCGACCGCCTCGAGGATATTCTCACGCTGCTGGAGTCAACGACCCCCCGCACAGCGGGTGGCTTGGATTTTACCGCCATAGGCGGTAAAAGATAGGGGCGCGAAGTGCCCCAATCGTTGAAAACAACGCGGTGGAACCGTGGATTCTCGTGCGAAGCACCCGGTTTGGAAAACCCAATCAAGCGGAAAAAATTAAAAGCTTGAAAAACAAACACTCGATGTTGTACATCTAATCTGACGCTTTCCCAGGAATTCATTTTTCGATTTGATCATTCATAGAGATGGAGATCCACCCATGCAGATCGCCGAGCGCATGAAGTCCATTCCGTTTACACCCATTCGGAAAATTTTCGAGGAAGCGGCCCGGCGCGAGGCGGCCGGTGAGACCATCATCCACCTGGAGCTGGGACGTCCGGATTTTGATACACCGGCCCATATCAAAGCGGCGGCAATTAAAGCTTTGGAAGAGGGCAAGGTTCACTATTCCTCCAATTACGGCATAGCTGAGCTGAGAGCCGCTGTCGCTGACAAATTCAAGCGGGACAACAATCTGGACTACGATCCGGCCACCGAAATCATTGTTACCGTTGGCGCAACCGAAGCCATCTTCATGACCATGATGGCACTGCTCGATCCCGGTGACGAGGCCTTGATTCCCATGCCCGCTTTCCCGGCCTATACACGCTGTGTTTATATGGCCGGTGCCGTGCCGGTACCGGTACCCGCCAAAGAGGCCAACGGCTTCACTCCCAGTGTCCAGGACCTTCGATCAAAGATCACATCCAGAACCCGCCTGCTGGTGGTCAATACACCCAACAATCCCACCGGAGCGGTCTATTCGGCCGAGACACTCGAGCAGATGGCCGCACTGGCCGTGGAAAAGGACCTGATTGTCCTTGCGGACGAGATTTACGAGAAAAATATCTATGACGGACATCGCCATTACAGCATGGCCGTCTATCCCGGGATGAAGGAGCGCACCATCACGGTCAACGGCTTTTCCAAAGCGTATTCCATGACCGGGTGGCGGCTGGGATATCTGGCATCGAGCCCCGAACTGATCGCGGCCCTGATACGCATCAAGCAGTATGCCACGGTCTGTGCGGGCACCTTTTCCCAGTGGGGGGCGGTCGCAGCGCTCAACGGCCCCCAGGATAGCGTTGCGGACATGGGGGCTGAATTTGATCGGCGTCGCCGCATGGTCCTGGATCGGCTGGCGACGATGCGCGGAATCTCCTTTACCCGGCCTCAGGGGGCGTTTTATATTTTTATCAACACAACACAGGTCAGGAAGCCGCCCCGGCAGATCGCGGCCGAGCTGCTTGAAAAGGCAAAAATCGCAGTGGTGCCATGGGGCGATGAACATATCCGGATATCGTATGCCAATTCTTACCAGAACCTTTCAAAGGCCATGGACGCCTTAGAACAGGTGTTGTCAGAATGGTGTGGATAGACTTTTTTTCAATAGCTTTCCGATGCTAGGATTGCGTCCCGCAGGTAATTTACAAAACGCGGTTTTATTTTAGGTTTCAGGTGTCGGGTGTCAGGTGTCAGGTATCTGCCGCTTGGATCAAAGGTCCAGCGTTCAAGGTTTTCCTAACGCTGAACTGTTACTGACACCTGAAACCATAGACATTATCAAACCGAAAGGAGGTGGTAGATTCAATTTTAAAGTGGTCGATCGGATTGCTTTTTCTGGTCGGCGCCAGTCGACCCGAAGCGGTGTTGGCGTACCGGAAGGGCCATTTATGCGCGCCCTTTCGTGAGGCGCTCATCGTGGGTATCAAACCATAAATCAATAAAGGAGGAAACTATGTTAAACAGGAAATGGTTGCTTTTGAGTGTCGTCTTTGTTGTGGCTGTAGCCCTGGCCGTTCCGTCAGTCTATGGTGCGGGCCGCAGATACCTGTCGATTGCTTCCGGTTGGGTCACCGGCGCTTACTATCCGTTTGCCGGTGCCGTATCGCGCGTCGCCTGGAAGCACTTGCAGGAAAAAAACATCAAAATTACAGCTGAGTCTTCCGGTGCATCTGTCGCCAACGCCAAACTGATCGGCAAGAGCGATACGGACTTTGCCTTACTCCAAAACGACATCGCTTCCTATGCCCATTACGGGAAATTGATGTTTGATGCGCCGATTAAGAATCTGCTGGGTATGATGACACTCTATCCGGAGACAATCCAGATTGTGGCCCGTAAGGAAGCGAACATTAACACTGTTGCCGATCTCAAAGGCAAGCGGGTCTCCGTCGGTCCGCTGGGATCCGGCACCGTCGAAAATGCGAAACAGATTCTAGGCGCCTGGGGCATGTCCCTTGACGATCTCGAAGCCCAGCAGCTCAAAGCCAGCCAGGCTGCGGATTATATGAAAGACGGCCGTCTGGATGCCTATTTCAATACAACGGCGGTGGGTGCGGCGCACATCATCGATACCTTTGTGATGGGGCCATCGAATATCGTTGAGATATCAGGCCCCAACGCCGCAAAACTAATGAAAGAGTTCGCCTTCTACGCCGAAGATACGATTCCACCGGGAGTTTACAAAGGCCTCGACCAGCCGGTAAAGACCGTTGCTGTGATGGCCATGATGGTGGCGCGGGCGGATCTTGAGACTGACGTCGTCTACTCGGTCATGAAAGCGGTTTACGGGGATTTAGATCAAATCAAAAAAGCGCATGCCAAATTCAAAGGCATCGATGTAAAAAAAGCGCTGATGGGAATGAGTGTGCCGCTGCATCCGGGTGCAGAGAAGTATTTCAAAGAAGTCGGTGTCAAGTAGTCTTTTCAAGGCATAATGCTTGAAATCATCGGGGCAGTCCGTTGGATTGCCCCGGTGGTTGAACCGAAGTGATGATTCCCCACGGGTCTGAGAAAAACTTGCCGTAGTGCGTGATCAATCCATCAGAAAAGACCATCATTTCCGCCTCTGCGGAAATGACAACTTGGAACCGATTGAGATGAAAAAGGTGCATCCTTAATTTTAAGCGTGTCTTCAAATAGCACTCAGGAGGTTTTATGACGGATCAAGTCGAGCAGGAAAAAGTGATTGACGGCAAACGACTGGCCGAGGAATCGGAAACCGGTTCGCGTGTGCTGTCGGGCAAAACTGGGCTGTTTATCCGCTGGTTCGCAATCATCATGTCGTGTTTTCAGCTTTACACCGGCTTTTTCGGAGAACTGCCCGGGTACAAACAACTGAGTATCCATCTTTTCTTTGCCATGGTGCTGTGCTTCCTTTGCTTTCCGCTTTCAAAAAAATCTCCCCGTGGCCGGCTGACCGTCCCGGATGTTGTCCTGGCTGTTTTGGGTGGAGCCGCGGCGATCTATGTCTTTGCCAATTACGAGCATTGGGTTTTGTCCCAGGGGGACGCCGCTGTTTATGATATCGTCATCGGCGGAGCGCTGATGATCTTTATTCTCGAAGCCACCCGCCGCAGCGTCTCGCCGATGCTGCCGGTCATCACCCTGGTGTTTTTGTTCTATGCCTACGCCGGGCCTTACATCCCTGGAGAGCTGGCCCATCGCGGGTTCCGGGTGTCGCGCATTATCGACCATATCTTCATGTCCGGCGAAGGGCTCTGGTCGATACCGCTGCGGGTGTCGGCCACATTCGTTTTTCTATTCGTTCTGTTCGGGGCCTTGATGGACAAAACCGGGGCCGGCGAGTATTTGATCAACCTGTCTTTTGCCTCCATGGGCCGCTACAAGGGCGGCCCGGCCAAAGCGGCTGTCGTCGCCTCGGCGGCGATGGGGTCGATCTCAGGGTCATCTATCGCCAACACCGTCACCACCGGATCCATGACCATCCCTTTGATGAAGAAGGTCGGTTTCAAACCGCATGCCGCCGCCGCCGTCGAAGTCGCCGCGTCGACCAACGGTCAGCTGATGCCGCCCATCATGGGCGCAGCAGCCTTTATTATGGCCGAAATGATCGGCGTTTCCTATTTTGAAATCGTCAAGGCGGCCTTTATTCCGGCGGTGCTGTCTTACACGGCGATCTTCTCCATCGTTCACCTTGAAGCTGTCAAAAACGACATCCGCGGTCTGACCAAAGCGGAAACACCGCCGTTGTGGAAAACGTTTATCAGCGGAATGCACTTTTTGATTCCGCTGGCGGTCCTGTGTTTTCTGCTGCTCGTATTCTTCTGGACGCCGACGACATCCGCATCCTGGGCGATTCTGGTAGGGTTACTGGTGGCGGCCGGCAATAATGTGGCCCGCACAGCCTACATTTTTCCTCGCTGGAAAGCCCAGGGGATTGCCAGTGCGGACCCCGCATATCAACACTATACCCAGAATCCAGACGGTTTTGCCTGGCGCCGGACCCGATCCGAACTGCTTGACACGCTGGAGACCGGCGCCAGAAATATGGCCGGCGTGGCCGCCGCCTGCGCCTGTTGCGGCATTATCATCGGGGTCGTCACGCTCACCGGACTGGGCCTCAAAATGGCCAATTTCATTGTCTATCTGGCAGGGGGCAAACTTTTTTTAACACTGCTTTATTCGGTCATTGCCTGCATCATCCTGGGTATGGGGTTGCCGACCACCGCGACTTACATCGTCATGGCCGCCATGACCGCGCCGGCCATTCTCACCTTGAGCGAGAACATGGCGCTGGGTATTCCGATTATCGCCGTGCACCTTTTTGTCTTTTACTATGGTATTGTCGCCGATGATACGCCGCCGGTGGGGTTATGCGCCTATGCGGCCGCCGGTATTGCCGGCTCGGATCCGATCAAGACCGGATGGAAGTCGTTTCGGTTGGATCTGGCGGCATTCACGCTGCCCTTTATGTTCATTTACAACCCCAAACTGATCATGCACAATACCAACTGGACGGAATTGATCTATATCATACCGGTCTCGATCCTGGGCATGTTCTGCTGGTCGGTTTTCATACAGGGACACTGGATTGTGAAAACATACCTGTGGGAGCGGATCGCCTTTCTGGGATTGGCATTTCTGCTCGTCAATCCTTCCGGCATGATTATCGCCGGCTTTCATATCAGCCCGCATATCGCCAAGGCGGTTGCGATCGCCGCTATGACATTGTTCTATTTCCGGCATCGGAGCAGAAAAATGGAGGCTGCCGCTGCAGCAACGCCGGCGATTTCGGTCTGACTTATGCCGCAACGTGCCGTATTCACCGTCGCAGCCGGGCTAGTTTTGCTTGTGGGCGTGGCCCTCTGGCCGGTTCAGGTGGTCAACCTTAAACTCCCCCGGGAGAATAACCGCTGGATCGCATCGATACCCGCCGCCGAAGGCGATCGTATCGTTTTGGCCTATCGTCATTCGGTTGAACTGACGGCTGTGGAGGGGCATTTCCAGATCGGACCGCGATCGGAAATTTTAGCGCTCAAAACAAGGATGCAGTCCGCCGGCACGGGCCTTCCCAACACCGCTTACGACCGAACCGTGATCCGCAATGGTTGGATCGAAGTCGACGAAGCCCGCCGGCCGGTGGGGACCATCCGCTTTTTTCTCGTACCGATCAATCAGACCCGATTGGTTATTGCAGGCCGGGACACCGATTTGTCAACCATTGAAGCCGGCGCCTTGCTGGAGATATCGGTCGAAAGCCGTAGTTTAGTCCAACGGTTGTTCGATTTTCTCCGAAGCCGTAAGGTTTCGCAAGCAAGCAAAACGAAAGCACCTCATGAAAGCGAATAAAGACGATCCCATCGGTATTTTCGACTCGGGTCTGGGCGGTGTCAGCACCCTGGGCCAGGCCATGCACATGTTGCCGCAGGAAAAATTCATCTATTACGGCGATTCGGGTGTGCCGCCTTATGCGTTTATGACGGCTTCGCAAATTAGACAACGCTGCCATCGGATCTGCGACGGGTTTATCGCCCAGCGCGCCAAAGCCATCGTCATTGCCTGCAACACGGCCACCGGTGCGGCCCTCGAGGATCTTAAAACACGTTACGATATCCCTGTTCTGGGCATTGTGCCGGCTATCGCAGCCGCAGTGGCGCAGGGCGGCAGCGGCAAGATTTTATTGCTTGCAACCGAATTCACGATTCAGAGTGAGACCCTGCGAGAGCTGATTCAAAATTATGCTGCCGATCGCGAGATCGAGACCCGGGCCCCCCGGGAAATAATCGATCTGGTCGAATCGGGTCGCATTGACGGACCGCAGATGGATGCATGCATCCGGCGGTTTTTTGAAGGCTTCGATACCGACACATTTACTGCGGTCGTTTTCGGATGTACCCACCTCGGATTTTTAAGTCGCGCCATCAGCGATGTCCTGGGACCTGATATCCACATCGCCGATGGCAACGAAGAGACCGTCGGACAGCTGCTCCGGGTGTTGAAGTCCTTGGATTTGCACCGGGCGGCAGGGGAGCGCAGCGGTGAAGTCGAAATATCGAATCCCGGGGGTGCGCAATATGTTCAAAACGCTCAAAAGATGCTCCAGGCCCACTTGCACAATCTAACTGAAATCGCCGACAAGTCAGAGATAAGCCGATGAAAAAATTACCGGGACATGTATTTCCAAGGGAACTGAAGAAACCTTTGCCGATCGCTGTCAAAGCCGAAGGCGTCTGGCTCGAAGACGATGCCGGCCACCGGTACCTGGATGCCAGCGGCGGCGCCGTTGTCGTCAACGTGGGCCATGGCAGAAAAGAGATCGCCAAGGCGGTTTATGATCAAATTTTAAACTATCATTACATTCACCCGTCTATGTTGAACACCCCGGTCGTAGCCGAACTGGCCGCAGGCCTGGCCGTTCATGCGCCGGAAGGTATCGACCGCTTTTACTTTCTTACCAGCGGGTCGGAAGCAGTCGAGACGGCCATCAAACTGGCCCGTCAGGTCCATCTGGCCAACGGTCGCCCCGAGCGTTTTCGGTTGGTATCACGCTGGAAATCCTACCACGGTCTGACCCTGGGCGCGCTCTCCGCTATGGGGCGGACGGCGTTTCGCACACCCTATGCGCCGATGTTAAAGGATGCCGTCCACATCCCGCCGCCCTACTGTCTGAGGTGTTCTTACGGATTGGAACCCGCCTCCTGCAGCTACCGCTGCGCCCTGGCACTGGAGGAAACCCTTGAGAATCTTAGCCCCGATACGGTATCGGCGTTTCTGGCAGAAACGATCAGCGGCGGTACGCTGGCGGCCTATCCGCCGCCGGCAGGCTACTGGAAAGTCATTCGAGACATTTGCGACCGGTACCAGGTGCTGCTTATACTGGATGAAGTCATGTGCGGTATGGGCCGAACCGGTCGCTGGTTCGGCTGCGACCACTATGGGGTGCAGCCCGATATCATGACCCTGGGAAAAGGGATCGCCGGTGGCGTATTGCCATTGTCAGCCGTGGGCGTGCAGCGCCGTCATTTTGAAACGATCTGCGAAAATAGCGGTGCCTTTGTCCACGGTGGGACCCATACCCACCATCCGGTCACCGCTGCGGCAGGCCTCGCGGTACTCCGGATTTTAGAGCGCGAAGATCTGGTTGCGCAGGTTGAGGTCAAGGGAAAGATCCTGGGGGCGCTGTTGCAGGAGCGCCTGGGCGATCATCCCCACGTGGCAGACGTACGCGGGATCGGATTTTTATGGGGCGTGGAACTGGTTAAGGACAGAGGCACTTTAGCGCCATTTGCCAGATCCGAGCAGATCGTCGAGCGGGTCTGGGACGCTGCCTTTGCGCGTGGCGTTGTCGTCTACAAATCAACCGGGCTGGCAGGTCGCGATGGCGATGCCTTTATCGTGGCACCGCCCTTTATCGCCACCGAGGCGGATCTGGAGCTGGCCGTGGAGCGCATACACGCCGGGGTACAGGATATTCTCGGATAGGGCTGGATGGGATTCCACTGAATCTTTTGTCGTGTCCCACAAAAATGTTGCAAAAGGCGTAATATCTCTGGTTTCAGGTTTCAGTGTTCAGGTGTCAGTCAAAATAGCTCTTTGGCTGGGAAGCTTGGCGGCCAGAAGGCTGAAGGGCTTGTAACTAATTCCGCTTTTCAGCTTGCTGGCCTTCCAGCTTCCCAGCCTTATAGCTTCCTATCCTATTCGCCTTTTTAAAATCCTGACACCTGACACCCGGCACCTGACACCTTATTTGAGCTTGAGGATTTTTCTGGCCTCATCCGGGCTGGCGATCTCTCTTCCCAACTCTTGCGACAAATTCACGATGCGCTTCACCAGACGCTCATTGGTGGCCAATTCCCCGCGGCGGTAGTAGATACAGTCTTCCAAACCGACGCGCGAATGGCCGCCCATCAGAATCGCATGGGTGTTCATGGGCAACTGGGCTGCACCGATGCCGGCAACGCTCCAGGTGGAATCAGCCGGAATACTTCGGGCCATGTGGACCAGGTTCTCAATGGTGGCGGGAATGGCCCCTTTGAGTCCCATGACAAAGTCAAAATGCAAAGGCGGCGTCACCAGCCCTTCTTCAATCAGTGCCAGGGCGTTATTGATCATGCTGACGTCGAAGATCTCCATTTCCGGCTTGATGCCATGGGCCTGCATATCACGCGCCAGATTCCGAATCAGCTCGGGACTATTGGCATAGACCCGGTTGGGGAAGTTGACCGATCCGGTGGTCAAACTGGCCATATCCGTTTTAAGATTCAGCCGCTCCTTGCGATCTTCGTAAGCCATCCCGGCCCGACCGCCGGTGGAAATCTGAATGATCAGATTGGTTTCCGATTTGAGACCGTTATATACGGATTCAAATAGGCCAAAATCGATCGACGGCGACTCGTCCGCGAGATTGCGGACGTGCACGTGGATAATGGATGCTCCGGCCGCTTCGCAGCGGATACCGGTTTCAACAATCTCTTCGGGCGTGATCGGCACATGGGGCGTATGCTTTTTTTTCGGAATCGAACCCGTCGGTGCGACTGTAATGATGAGTTTTTGCATGGCGCTGCGACCCTCCACGGATTAAGGCTTCTACCTTTAGATCGATCTAAAAACCGTATAACAATTATCGATTTTTAGCCATAATTTATTTGCGCTTAACCCCGATGAAAGATAGGGTCAGAAATTATAATGGGTAACCCGGCAAAAAATATTTCAAGGCATACAACCCGTTCTCTGAGGGACTATTGTGCAAATCATCCCTTGCTGACTGAATTTTTGAGAGACCCACTTCCGATCATTGCGGTTGTCTTCATTGCCGGAATCATCGCCAGCATTCTGCAGCATGGATATCTGGCCGGGGGAAATCAGCCCTTTTCCCTAGCCGGGGTCAGGGTTCCGATCTGGCATTTGCTTTGGATGGGATTCTGGACCGGCTACACCATGGCCTTGGTGGGAGAGGCCAGCGGTATTTTTTCCCTGCCTTATTCCATGTCGATTCTTCAGTTTACCAGCGTGAGCGTAAGTCCCACGGGTTTGATTACAACCTTCTTAAACCCGTTTGGCGCACTTCTGGGATTTTACCGAAACCGGCAGTGGAATTTAGATCTGGCCAAGGGACTTTGTCTGGGTGCTGTTTTAGGAGCGCCCATCGGACCGTTCATCCGGGTGTATTTCCTCAATGATCCAGAACCGTTCAAGGCGGTCATCGGCATCGCTTTATTTTTGATGTCTGTGCATCTGATTGTTCAGGTCACACCCTGGTATCTTGGCCGAACAGCGCGTCAGAGAGAATTTAAAGAAAAGTTTGATCGAATTACAAGGGAACATATACAAGCCGGAAAAGCGCCCAGCGGCCTTCCAGACGATTTTAAAATTACCACCGTGGAAAAATCCATCACAAAAGTAACGATACGCTACTGGGATGAAACCCAGACCTTCAACGTTCCTGTAATGGTTTTAATCGGTTTCATCGTGGGTGTCGTCTCTTCGGCGCTAGGCGTGGGCGGCGGGTTTATGCTTGTTCCGATTTTAGTCACTTTTTTTGGCTTGCCGATGTATGTGTTGGTCGCTGCGACAATGCCATTTGTCATCATACTCTCTTTGACAGGCCTGTTTTCCTATGCCGTGATCGTACCGTTGCTCAGCGTCGCAACTGCCGCTCCCGATTGGAGCTTTGGTCTATTTGTTGCCTGCGGTGCAATCTTTGGCGCCTGGTTGGCCTCAAAAACTCAGCGATTTATTCCGGAAAAGCTTCTGAAACCGATATTGGGAGTGGTTACGGGTATGGTGGGGACTTTGTATGTGATTAATTATTTCTGGCATCTGCCTTTCAAGGTTTAACGAAATAAAATGGGAAAGATCAAAGAAAAAGCGCTCAAACTTATGCCGTATTTTCCTTTTATAATTTTAGCGATCGCTGTCCTCGTTGCGGTTTACCATATTAAATACTACTGGTAACCTATCCGTTTGTTTTGATAATCGTTAATCAGAACAAAAATTTGCACCTTACATCAGCACATCTAACAAATTTTCAGTTCCGCCAGATTTCACCATCAGGAACATACAATTTCGCCCCTTGCAAAATAGTGAGGATTTGCATATGCATTATACAGTCGGACGTTTCGCCAACTATGGCAAGTAGTCTGCAGCTATGAAGAGGCCTGTGTAGTGTATCCGAACAGTAATGAAATCTTTTCATTTCATCGCTGAACATATATTTGTGTGGCTCAGCGGTTAGCGTGCAGGTTTTGCTGTGACCCGAATTCTGCAAATCCAACATACGGAATATTTTATAGTAGGAGCTAATTATGGCTGGTGGTTGGACCCGTGATGGAGGTGTGCAGGATCAAATAGACGCCAGTGTAGAAGACGCAGTAAAGCTGGCTATGAGTCGGTTGCCTGATGGTGAGGGCTCAACCCTTTGTGAGGAATGCGAGACTGTTATTCCAGACGCTCGTCGCAAAGCAATCCCCGGAGTTCGCTTATGCGTCAGCTGCCAGTCAGAGCGCGAAAAACGGCAGGCGATTCCCACGGGTTTCAATCGGCGCGGCAGCAAAGATAGCCAGTTGAAGTGACCAGTGGCGTCTACCAAGCCGCTATCTATTCTTTTGCGATTATTAAGGCTTCGGCGGCTCGGATGTTTTTTCATCCGATTCAGGCTTTTTGAGCATCTCTTCGGGATTTATCGTGATTTTTTCTACCTTGCTATCGGACAGGAAGAAAGGATAATCGTTGGCAGAAGAGACGGCCGGATGGTTTTTATCATCCGTTTGAAGTTTGGCAAAAATGTCCAGCTGGTAATCCTGGATTCCCTTTAATTTCACCGTGTATATCGGATCTGAAAACGCATCTTTATTGCGATCAGTGATATATGCATCACAGCTCAGCTTGGCAAGGGCAGTCAGCAGGCGGTTGAGGCTAATGGCGTCAGCTTGTTTGCCATCCGGGCTTTGCCAGACGGGCTTCATGGCTTCCGGCGCTGAGTTTTCCGATTTTTCTTGCTCGGATTTAGCAGATTCGACCGGGATCTGCGTGCGCGCCAATTTCAGGGAGGTTTGATCCTTGTCAATTTGAATTTCCTGAATGTCGGTGATCTTAAAAGACAATACGCTTTTATCGCGTAGATTGTCTTCGCTAAGCTCAAACTTGCCTCTGAAATTGTCTCTGGCGTGAAAGACGCGGCTGTCATCGTTTAGCTTGACGAAGGTATGTCGAAACGATGAAGCCGCTTTTCCGATATCAAAATTTCGCATCAGTGAATCTTCCTGCCAGGCTTTAACAGTGATTTTTTTCCCGGCATGCAAATCATAGCGGATATAATCCTCTGATTCAGAGACCAGGGCGGTTAGCGTAAGGGTTTCAAACACGTTGAGCATGTCGTTAACCCTGTTTGCATCGACGAGATATCCGGGCGGATCGAGGTACCATTTGTCGTCCTTTTTATTCAAAACAAAAGAATGGCCTTCTTTTGAAATTTCAATTTTGGTAATTTGCTTTTGTTCCAGGCCGGTGATCTGGGGCAGCTGGTAAAGGGTGCGATCGGAGCTGCGCATCAACAAGTAAGCCGACAATCCGGCAATGATCAGAATAAGGATTATGTATTCTTTTTTAAATTTCATTTTTCGGTTTCCATTCGCAGATTCAAAGGTTCAACCTGAAAAGGTTCAGGGTTCAGAAGTTCACCGTTCTGGGTTTTATTAATATGGTTTCAGGTGTCAGGTTTCGGGTGTCAGTGTTCAGGCAAACAGCTCATAGGCTTGAAGCTGGGATGCCAGGATGCTGGAAGGCTTTAGGGCTTAAAATCTTCTGAGTCTTCCAGCCTCCCAGCTTCCAAGCCTATTAGCCTTTTTTGAACCTCTGAACCCTGAACCTATGAACGGTTACTTCTGAAACATCATCTGGATATTTTTCTTACGGGCATGCCGGCGAAACCACACGAGGATACCGAAAAGTACGACAAACGCCGGCAGGCCGATGATATTTAATGTTTTGACAAACGTTTTTGTCCCCGCTTTGGTATCATCCAGCGGGTTGAAGCGCTGCTCTTTGCCGCGCATGACCGCAATATCCTCGCGTCCATTTAAGTAATCGATGACGTTCAGTATATAGGTCGCATTGGGTCCCCGGCCGCTGGCATCCAGGACATTGTCTTTCAGCATATCCCCTGAGGCCATCAGAAAGATTTTGCCGGGTTTGCCTCTGGCAATAAATTGGCCGTCGCTGACGATTTTAGAAATATCGATTTCAGATTGGGCATCTGCAGCGGTGGCTTCATTTTGGGGGGGCTGTTCGGCAGCCGCTTTATCTTTATTTTCGGACTCATTTTCATCGATTTTTTTTGTCGGCATGGGTTTGCCTGTAAAGTAACTCGGGAATTCACCCGCAAGAATGTAAGCCAACGGTTTGCTCTGCATATCTTCTTCTGAAGACGGCGGCTGGATGAACATCGGATTCAATGTAATTCGGCCGCTCATTTCCCATGATTTTTCCGAGGAAGCGATTAATTGTTCTGCCTTCAGGCCATTGGCGGTCAGCCGTTCAGTATCCAATTCCAGGGGAGACACCTTTATGGCGATCATCCCCTTGATGCTTTTCATAAAATCCAGTTCTTTGTTGATAAACCGGCTTTTGATAATCGGGGCAAAATAAATCGACCGCTCACCACCGCCGAGCTGAGCCGGAAGTGTCTGACGAAAGCAATTTTCGTCCATGATATATGATTTTTTAATCCGAATCCCATAGTGGTCCAAAAGTTTCTCAAGCCCGGTATCTAAAGGAACATAGACCGGTTGCTGGCCCCCGATGTTTCCACCCTGCTGATTGCCGGGCCGGAGTTCCGTGAATCGATCCAGAAATAAGACCAGATTTTTGCCCTTCATCAAAAACTGGTCGATCTGAAACAGTTCGTAATCGGAAAAGGGCAGGGTGGGCCGGGCAATAACCATAGATTTGAGATTATCGGGAATGGACTCCGCTTCAAGATTGATCTGCTTTAAGCTGTAATTTTGTGAGATCAATGATCGAAAATTCAATACCGAATCCTGCTGTTGCAAGGCGGACTGACGCATCGGCGAGGTGCCGCTAAGATCCAGTGTTCCGTGATCCGCAAGATTACCCAGATCTTCATTGATATCGATCAGGGCTTCAATATTTTTTTCAATGATTTCTTGTAATTCTTTCATATTCATTAACTGGTACTGGGTGCCGATAATCGGAATCTGAATCACCTGCAGCAGGCGGGTAACTAAAGCCTGTTCGCCAAACTCCATTACCAGACCGATGGATCCCTTTCCGGGAGGGACCGCACCTTTCGCCAGTGTCGGCCATTTTACAGTCATAATGTTGTACTTTTTAGCAACCGCTTCCTGATCTTCATCGCCGGACAGATCTAAATGTTCAAATTCGAGTTTATTATAATTTTTCTGGTTTAGCTGTTGAACAAGCTTTTCCAGCTCATCGGGAATTTCAGAAAGATTTTTTAGACCGATGTAGGGGGCCATTTGATAAAGCGATGATGACAAATATAGCTTAATGCGGACTTTATCCTGCAGACCCAGCAGCGCGCTTATTTTATTGTTTAGCTTCTGGATAGCGGTGGTCATCTTATATTCCAGCCCTTCGGTTGTCGATATGGTCGGAATACGCTCGATCAAATCACCGTGAATGAGCACCATTCCCATATACGCCCGTTGAAATTTGACCTCATCTTTTTCAATGGCTTGAATTTGAACCGGATGAATTCCGTAATTATTTGCCAGCCTCTGGTTTTCCTGTGTCTCTTCAGATAATTCACCTTCTTCAGCGCTGACGTCATAAAAGTGATAGTTAAAATGATGGCTGGCATAGATGCCATATTCTTCCAGCAGGTCATGCAGGTAGCGTTCGGTATTATTGTGGGGCGCCGGCAGGTTTTTTGTAAAAAAAACCTTTACCGTTAAAGGTTCGGACAAAGTGGATACCACCTTTTTACTGGCTTCCGAGATCGAATACATTTTGTTGGCGGTCAGATCCAGTCTGAAGAAAAGGGTGATGCCTGCAACGTTAACCAGCACAACGATGATGAGATATACCAAAAATCTAATATATTTTTCCGATCCTTTTTTCGGCAACATTTCTTGCTCCTTAATGTCGTTGGTGCAGGGCGAGATGGGCCCCGAAAAGGCCTATAAAACAAACGCTTGCAAAATACAGAATATCTCTGGAATCGATAATGCCTTTGGCAATATTTTGAAAATGAAAATCAGCTCCCAGGTAGGTAAATACGCCCAGCAAGGACTGGGGCAGGAAAAAAAGCATTTTGTCGATCAGGGTCAGCGTAAAACAGATCGCCAGTCCGATGATGAAGGCAATGATCTGGTTACGGGTGAGCGCCGAGGCAAACAAACCAACGCCTGAAAAAGCAGCACCCAGAAAAACCGCACCGAGGTATCCGCCCACAACGGGTCCCCAGTCCAATTGCCCCATGAAGGAGACTGTCAGCGGATAAGCAAATGTCGGGATCAGCATGGCAATGATGAGGGCAATGCTGGCAAAAAATTTTCCGAGAATCACATCGCCATAGGTCACCGGCATCGTCAGCAAGATCTCATCCGAACCGACGTTTAATTCTTCGGATATCAATCGCATGGTGATGGCCGGGATGACGAAAGCAAATACAACCGGCAGCAGGGCATAAAAATTGCGCAGGACGGCCTGGTTGAAAAGAAAAAATGTTGCAAAAAAGAACCAGCCGGTTACAAAAAGAAATATCGAAATGACGATATAGGCAATCGGGGATATAAAATAAGCACTAAATTCTTTTCGGAAAATATGGGCAACCTGGCGCATGTTAGCTCTCCTTGGTAAGCTCGCGGAAAATGTTTTCCAGTGTCTGGGTCTCCTGATGAAAATCTAAAAGAATCCAATCGGTTTCCTTTATCTTTCGATAGACGTCCGGGCGCAGGTCACCTGCCGACTGGCAGGTGACGCTGACGTCTAATTCGGAGTCGGTTTCTTTAATTTTGGTAACACTTTCAACCCCATCAAGCGCACTTAAGTTTGCCTCCACGATTTTAAAATCTGCGTTTTGGAGGCAAAGATGCATAATGTTTTTGGCGCTCGAGGACTGCTTCAGGTTTTCGGTGCTGCCGTCAGCAACGATTTGGCCTTGATTGATAATGATGATCCGATCGCAAGTTGCCTCGGCTTCACTCAGAATGTGAGTTGAAAAGATGATGGTTTTTTCTTTGCCGATTTCTTTGATAATTTTTCGAATCTCGACAATCTGGTTGGGGTCCAGACCGGAGGTGGGTTCATCAAAGATCAAAACTTCAGGGTCATTCATCATGGCATGGGCCAGGCCCACGCGCTGTTTGTATCCTTTGGAAAGTTCGCCAATCGGCTGGCTCATGACTTCATTGATGCCGCAAAGATCAGCCAGTTGACGAATGCGCGGAAGTTTTTGCCCGCTATCAATTTCCCGTATGGCGGCCACATATTTCAGGTAATCAAAAACCAGCATATCATGGTATAACGGGGCCGATTCCGGCAGATAGCCTAAAAGCTTCTTGATTTCCAATACATGTTTATCAATGCTTAAACCTTTGATGTTGATGCTGCCCGAGCTGGGTTGCAGATAGCCGGTAAGCATACGCAGGGTGGTGGTTTTACCGGCTCCATTCGGGCCCAGCAGCCCCAGAATTTCGCCTTTTTGAATATCGAAATTGATCTGATCCACTGCGCAAAGTCGGTTATAATATTTGGTCAGATTTTCGACATGAATCATTTTGGATCTCCCTTTTTAAGTGTGCCTCAAATAGGTATTGATTATCTTGGCTGTGCTTTTCTGAAAAACCAGGATTTGGGCATGAGGCTATAAAAAAATCAGGCGCAGGTGTCAAGTGCCAACATGGCTTTCTTCCGATTTGATAAAAGTTGAAAACGTTCTGACATGGCCCGGCGGGCAGGCAAAACGAAAATTGTTGCCTCGAAAACAATCCGAACAAAATTTTGAATTTTTTTTTGCTAAAATATGGAAAAAATGAAAAATTGACTTACTATAGTGTATAAGCGCCGTCTGTGCATTTATTGGAACGTGACGCGGTTTTTAGAAATTTTAATACATAAATTGAGTGTTTGCAAGGGATGCCCCCTGTTAAAGTATTGATTGTTGAATTCATCCGCATGCTTCTGATAATATCCTTGCGTCCGGTTTTAGGGCATCTTACCTTTTTGAAAGGAGAAACATATTTATGGGATCCAGCGAAATGAATGCAAAATTATTTAGACGTAATGTTATTTTCGTCACCTTGGTCCTGATCGGCGCAGCAGGGTTACTCGCTGATCGTGTTGCCGGTCCGGTCGCGCATGCCAAATCGACGCAATATTTCAACGCACCTGCCAGCTTCAATCAATTGGCGGAGATGGTGAGTCCGGCGGTTGTCAACATCCGCACAGTGAAGACCATCAAAGGCGGGGGGCCGGTTTTCCGCCAATTTCAGCGCGATCCCTGGGGTAGAAAAGGGCCTTTTAAGGACTTTTTTGAACGCTATTTTGGCGAAGATATGCAGAAGGAATTCAAACAGCCCAGCCTCGGATCCGGATTCATTATTGATAAAGATGGTTTTGTCGTGACCAACAACCATGTCATCGAAGATGCAGACCAAATAAAGGTCAAACTCAAAGATGAACGCGAATTCGATGCAGAGATCGTTGGACGGGATCCCAATACGGACATTGCCTTGTTAAAAATAACTTCGGGCCAGGATCTACCGACTGCAAAGCTGGGTGATTCCGATGAACTAAAAGTCGGGCAGTGGGTTGTGGCAATCGGCAGCCCTTTTGGGCTTGAACACACCGTTACCGCAGGAATCGTCAGTGCCAAAGGCCGGGTTATCGGTTCGGGACCCTATGATGATTTCATTCAAACCGATGCGTCCATCAATCCCGGCAACAGCGGCGGGCCTCTTCTCAATTTGAACGGGGAGGTGATCGGGATCAATACAGCCATTGTTGCTAGCGGCCAGGGGATCGGCTTTGCCATTCCGGTCAACCTCGCTAAAGGAATTATCATGGCGCTTAAATCTGAAGGAGAAGTCACCCGTGGATGGCTTGGTGTTGCCATTCAGGATTTGAGCAGTGAAATGGCCGAATACTATGGAATTAAGAGCAAAGAGGGCGTATTTGTCGCGGACGTTTTTGAAGGCGATCCGGCGGACAAGGCCGGCATAAAACCAAAGGACATTATTCTTGAGGTAAACGGCCAGAAGATTAAAACCAGCCGACAACTGACCAGCATGATCGCGGGAGTACCCGTCGGTGAAAGCGCCAAAATAAAAATATTACGCGACGGAAACGAAAAAACAGTTAAGGTCAAAATTGTCAAACGCGATGAAACAAAGCTGGCCTCCCGGGCTCGGCCGAAAGAACAGGCGGAAGAATTCGGTATTCGTGTATCGAATATAACGCCTGAAATTGCCCAGCAATTAAATATTGCCGAAACGTCCGGTGTCATTGTTAGCGAAATCGAAAGCGGCAGTAAAGGAGAAGCTGCAGATATCCGTGTCGGTGATATTATCAAAGAAATCAACCGCCGGCCGCTGGAGGCGGTGACGGATTATCAAGAAATATTGAGCCAGGTGGATTCAGGCGAAGCCGTTAACCTGTTTATCCGGCGTAAAAATGCGGGTTTTTTAGTGGTGAAACTGACGAAGTAACCGGTGGTAGCCGGCATACTTAGGATTTCAGGTTTCGGGTGTCAGGTGTCAGGTGTCAGGGTTCAAAAAAAGGCGGATAGGCTAGGAAGCTATAAGGCTGGGGGTAACCTGGCAATGGTTGCCAGTCGAGCAGGAGTGATCCGCAAGGATCACAGGCCTGCCCGGGTAAGGTTTAGTC
>JAQYWI010000161.1 GCA_030145015.1 Desulfobacterales bacterium | reverse complement strand
TCAGTGTTTTATTGTGCCGCTTTAGGATATGTTCACTCATAGAGTCATTTATATCACAAAAACGGCAACCCCGCAGCAGAGCTGTGAGGAATTCTTTTGATTAAAATGATCTGCATTCGTCAGCCGCGTAACCTTGACCCCTTTTTTCCTCAAATAATTTCCGATCCGCGATGCCATACGGTTGACACCATTCCCATTTGAAATTTCCACTGCAAATTCAGCAGGAGAATATTGTTTTTCTGTTTCAATTTTTAGATCTGCTACCGCCGTTATATCATTTAATTTGGAAATATCAGTTTTGAATTTTTCATCTTCAGTTGTTCGAAAACTTTCAGCATTTATTTTAAACCGTAATTTTTCCTTGCCTTTTTCATCGACCTCAAGCCTGTTTGGGGTTCTTCGCCATCGCCCATATATCCGCTTGCTTTCATATTTTTCCCCAAACTCTGTTAAGGCAAGTTTGTACTTCTTGCTTTTTTGAAAGTAACATGCTTGCTGGTAAAGTGTATCCGGATTTCCCCTGTATGGTCTGGTCTGAGAGTAGGAGCGAATTGGGCTAAATCTTTTTTTGAAATCTCATAACGATTTTCTCTCAGCTCATTGGGATGTCGCCGATCTGCATAATAATGAACGGTAGAACAACTTGCTATAGCTGAGAGTAAAAAATCCCTATAATGAAAAGATGTAGCGCCAGGTCTAGTTTCCCATTTCTATTCATTTTTCACCCATAAAAATATTTATTGTGATAGTTTCTCAATATAAAAAGATTCCAATTACTGTCTATTTTCAAGGCTCATTTTAGCACGATTTAAATTTTCACCGGCTTTGACATAAAAGATCGGGTCGATTTCTATGGCTTTTTCAAAGCATTGGACCGCTTCCTTAATCATTCCTTTAGATAAGTAGATACATCCCAAATTATTATATGCACGCGCCTCGCCATCGCTCTTTTTAAACGATTCCAGCGCTTCGGAATAGCGCCCAAGATTTGCCAAAGCCAATCCCAGGTTATTGTAAACTTTGCTCTTTGTGTATTTAACAGATAGCGCTTTATTAAATGCATCAACCGCCTTTAAATGTTTTCCGGCTAAAGAATAAGAAACTCCCAGGTTATTATAAAGTACCCCGCTTTTCGGCTTGAGTGCCAGAGCATTTTTGTACTCACGGATGGCCTTCTCATATTTAGCCTGATAATCATAGATGTTGCCCAGGAAATTGCGTGATTTCCACAAGCTCGGATCAAGCTCGAGCGCCTTGCGAAAATGTTGCTCAGCTCCTTTGTAATTCTTCTTTTGAAAGAAGGCGCGCCCTAATCCCTCATAAGCTGCTGCGTGACCGGGATTCATTAGTAAAACGATGTTAAATTGCTTGATGGCGTCGTCGCTATTTTTCCCTGCCAGCAAGGTCAGCCCCTTCTTATACTCCACCCGGATATTGCGCGGGTTACACTGAAGCGATCGTTCATATTGAAGAAAAGCCATGTGCAGATTACCCTTGCTCAATAGTGAATCCCCCATCATCTCATATTCATCGGCAGTCATTGCGGGGAGCTTTTTGGAAAACAACTCCTCGTCCAATTTCGATGAAATTTGAGTCTCGGCAGTGTTTTCTACGCCATCGATTTTGTAACCTTTATCTACTGTGACGCAACCCGATAAAACAAAGATGATGAAGAAAAAAACCACAAAAAATTGGAATTCGACGCCCAATGTTCTTTTTTTTGCCATTTGGTATACCTCGATTTTCTTTAATCCGGCGGTCATCCACGCAAAATGATATTGCGAAATATACGAATGACGGCAGGCCCTAAGATCGCCACAAACAGGGACGGAAAAATAAACAGGATCAGCGGGAAAACGAGTTTTACAGGAATCTTGGCCGCGAGCTCCTCGGCCTTTTGCATCCGTTGAGTTCTGAAGGTGTCCGCATATACCCTAAGCGTTGTCGCCACACTGGTTCCGAATTTGTCGGCCTGTACCAAGAGGGTGACGAGATTTTTCATCTCATCGATGTCGGTTCGAAACGCAAGATTCTTGAGCGCATCCTGTCGATTTTTACCGGCCCTTAATTCCAGATTCAAGAGTTTAAACTCATCGCTCAGGTCCGAGCTTGTAAGCTTAATCTCATTGGCTACCCGATTAATGCCTTCGTCCATCCCCATACCGGCCTCCACGCAGATCACCAGAAGATCCAACGCATCCGGCAAGGCTTTCAGCAACCGGTCCTTCCTTTTGTCGGTTTTTTGGCGAAGCCATATGTCAGGCAGATAATAACCCAGAAGCGCAACCAGCACGAAAATCGTAATCGTCAACTGGTAACTTACAATCTCAAAAACGGTCAGCCGGATAATCATAAAAATCGATGACAATAAAACGACCAACAAATATTTTAATCCATAGAAAATCGCCGGTGCGTTTTCGCGCCTGATGCCTGCTCTGATAAATTTAATCCGTTTACTATTGCCATCATCAACCTCTTCAGATCGGGTACGCGCCCCGAATTTTCCAAAAAGATTCATCAAAGGAGTCAGAAAAGATATCCCTTTTTTATCGGTTGACGGCCAATCTTGTTGGCCTACAATGGTGTTGTTGCTGGATTTTATTTTTTCAACTATTTCTTTTCTTGAGGTTCTCAGGCGCAAGTATTGCAGGAAACCCAAGCAAAGAAGAAACATCGCCAAAAACCCTGCTAACGGTATTAAAATAGTCGGTTCTGCCAATGTAAACATATCTTCAAACCCTTCTGTCTTTAAACTTCAATTTTAACCATTTTTTTCATGACGAAAACGCCGATTATCATCATGATTCCAGCAACAATCGCCATGATCCTACCGATTGGATCGCTGAATAAGAGATTCATGTAATTCGGCTGTGTTAATTTGAGATACATAATTATAGAAAATGGAAGACAGACGAGGACCACTGCGGATAATTTGCCCTCCGCAGCCAAAGTCTGGACTTTTCCATCAAATTTAAATCTCTCCCGTATCAAGAGCGCAAGGGTGTCCATGAGTTCAGCCAGGTTACCGCCGGTTTCTCGCTGCAAGATAACACCAACCACAAAATATTTAATTTCGTTACAATCCACCCGCTTGGCTAGATTTTTCAGGGCTATCGGCGTGCTGACGCCGTAATTTATTTCCTCCAACATTTCGCCGAACTCGGGGCCAAGCGGGTCGTCAAATTCTTCGGCAACAAGCTTTATTGCCCCGACAAACGCATGGCCTGCTTTCAGGGCTCGTGATACTAAATCCAGGGCTTCCGGCAACTGTTTCTGCAATTGTTCCTTTCTTTTTTGTTTTAAATAAGCCAAATATAAGAATGGGAAACAACTGAATAAAAGAATAAATACCGGTGTAATTATGTTGTTTTTAATGACGATAGTGCCGAAAATAGCCCCTAATGCTGCCATAAAGATTGCAAGCAAAATATAGAATCCTATAGGAAAACTGGCGTTGGCCCCTATGATGAGATTGTCTAATTTTTGAATCCCCGGCATCTTCAACAGCAGCCTGTTGACAAAGGGTATCTCACTCAACATCCTTTTCCGCATGATATCAGAGCCGCCTACGCCTTCTTCAACATACGCATAGTTTCTCAATCGCTTCCGGATCTTTCCCCGATGTGGGGAGCGCATGTTTTTGACAGCATAAATTAACAGCTCGATCACGATGATGCAGATGATAAATATGATTATCGCGGATATCAATTTTTCCATTTTTTTATTCCTTATGTTCCAATCTAAACTTCCACTACTTTTGACGGATCAAACAAATCCATCGGCACATCGATACCGCTCACTTTAAACCGCTCGATGAATTTCGGCCGTACACCATGAAATCTGAAAACTCCCTTGACGTTGCCATCGGAGTCGATTCTCTGCTGCTTAAATGAAAATATCTCCTGCAATGTGATAACATTTCCTTCCATGCCGGTGATTTCTTGAAGACTGACAAGCTTTCGTTTTCCATCAGCCAACCTCGCCACCTGAATAATGACACTTATTGCACTGCTGATGAATCTTTTCATAAACTCATTTGGAATTTCCATATTAGCCATGGCAACCATGGTTTCCAGGCGCATCAACGAATCCCGTGGAGAGTTAGCGTGAACGGTTGTCAGAGAACCGTCGTGCCCGGTGTTCATGGCCTGCAGCATATCAAACGCCTCTTTTCCGCGCACCTCGCCCAGTATGATTCGATCCGGGCGCATTCTTAGGCTGTTCCGGACGAGGTCACGCTGGGTGACTTCCCCCTTGCCCTCAATATTCGGCGGCTTGGTTTCCAACCGAACTAGGTGCTCCTGCTTGACCTGCAGTTCGGCAGAATCTTCAATAGTGACGATACGCTCGTCTTCCGGAATAAACCGTGAAAGGACGTTTAGCAGGGTGGTTTTACCACTGCCGGTACCCCCCGAGATGATAACATTTAACTTTGCTTTTACTATTCCCTTCAAAATTTCTGAAATTTCAGGAATTAATGTTTGAAAACCGATAAGATCCGATAACTCCAAAGGATTTACAGCGAACCGCCGTATGGAAAGAATGGCGCCATCCATTGCAAGGGGTGGAATAATCGCATTGATCCGGGAGCCATCGGAAAGCCTGGCATCGACCATAGGGCTGGATTCATCGATGCGCCGACCCACCGAAGAGACGATCTTGTCAATAATTCTCATCAAATGATCTTCATCCCTAAACCGCACATCAGTCGGTTCCAGTTTTCCATAACGTTCTAAATAAATTGATCTGAAAGTATTTACCAAAATGTCGGAAATCGTGGGATCTTTGAGTAACGGCTCCAGCGGGCCCAAACCCATTACTTCGTCAATTATTTCGGTGAAGATTTTTTCCCTCTCGGCCAGATTCAAAGGTAATTTGAAGTTTTCTTCCCTCAATATTTTTTCCACCACCTGTCGGATTTGCAAACTAATCGTTTTGGGATCCAGTTTATCGAGGAGAGAAAGATCAATCAGATCAAGCAGACGGTCATGGATCTGAGCTTTGAATTCAAAATACTCTTCCGATGGATATTTTCTGGCTGAAACCCCAGTCGAGATACCGTCCTGATTCATTCCTGTATAACTTTTAGCAACCATTTTTTCGTTCAAACCAAGCTCCTTTTTTCTTCTGATTTATTCTATTTTTCTACATTGCAAATCTCTTTTTGGCTCAACTTTTTGAGCCAGATCGTTTAAAGATCCGGAATTTCTTTTTTTGCTCTTGGCCCGCATCCGGATGAACAAATACTTCGGCAAAATTTTTAAAGTTCTGAGTTATTGGCGCCTTTGGTGCAATTTTTGACAAGGGTTTGCCGTTGTTGATTGCAGACATGGTCGTCCGGTAATCATTGGGTATAATCCAGAATAAGTCCTCACCAATTCCGTCCTTGGCGTCGTTAAGGGGAATCTCACTTTTTTTCATGTACCGGTTTACCACGACTTTGATCTGGTCTTTGCGCAGATAACCCAGTTCAACGAATGACTTTATGAGCTTATTCGAATTTGCCAAACAGGGCAGGCTGAGGATTGTTATTAGAAGCAGTGTGTTTGACAACTCTACGACTCGTAATACCGTATCATCCGTTGATTGTCCCCCGTCAATGATCACATAATCGAACATACCTTTCATGAGATCCAGGAGCCGCGTGATCGTGTCGGGTGTCGGCCGGATGTGCCCGTTCAAATACGCCGGAGAGGGAAGAATGTGCAGTCCGGTGTTATGTCTGGTCAGGACATTTGTCAAAAACGTATTGTCAAGCCGGTCGATGTGCTTGGTGATCTCACCCCAGTGGAATTTGGGCGAAACCTCTAGAAATAAGGGTATTTCACCAAAAAGGGTGTTCATGTCTATCAGGGCCACGGATTTACGATTGTCTTTCTGAGCTATTGAAACAGCCAGATTGACAGCAACTGTTGTGGTGCCCACACCCCCCTTGCTCCCGAAAGTGGTGATGATCTGCCCATTTTTGCAAGCACCGGCAGGAATTAACTCATTTCTCCTGGTCTTAAACAGTTCAAGCGCCTGTTTGACTTCCTCGGATTCAATCGGTTGGGGGAAAAATTCGCGAGCGCCGATTCTAATCGCTTTCATCAGAATATTTGGCTCAGGAATTTTGGTTGTCAAAAAAACTTCGCCCACGGCGTTTTTATTGAGAAGGGACTGAATCATAGCGGTATCTTTTTCAGCCTCTTTTCCGAGTTCATAGATCAAAAGATCGGGCTTTCGGTTATCGCCTGACAGAATGATCTCGAATCCCTCTATGGCACGAATGATCTTAATTAGGTCATCATTCACCATAGGATTTTTTAGCGCTAATTTGACAAGGTATCTGTTATATGTCATGAAAGATCTCCGAAAATGAGACTTCTTTAATAATAAATGCCGGCACTATTTATTAGTCTACCAATACCGGTACTTTGGCCATAACTCCAAACGAAGCGCCATCCCCCGGTAATCCGGTTGGCTTTACGCCACAGCAGGTTGGCTGAAAGTATAAGGATTTTTTTGCAAGCGGGGCAAACTCACTGTCCCAATTTCTTAAGTCAAAATGATCCACAAGACTGGCCCAGCGAGCCTCACCGGCAGCATCCGCCAAATGATGCAGGAGCAGTTGCTCATATTGGGCTTGTGAACAGATATTATCCGGCGCATTAGGAGCAGGGTCGCCAGGATCCTTAACATCAAAAAGCCTTAACGTGGTCGCATCACTCGTGGTCGCACCCTCTCCATAAATCAGTTGAAGAGGACTTTGGCTGGTAGGGGCGATTTTTTCCACTTGGGTGATTGAGAAACCACCCGGTATGCGGCTTAAGATG
Source organism: Desulfobacterales bacterium (assembly GCA_030145015.1). Next base: position 6,092 of record JAQYWI010000161.1, on the reverse strand, counting down.
CTTCCTAATTGGGTTTCCAGCAGATCATTCTCATTCAAGGCGGGTAATTCGGATGGCCAATCAGGGGGGGGTATAGAATCCGGGCAAGAAACAGGTACAGGTTCGAAGTACTTGTCTGGAATACCCCTATTTTCCCCCGTATCATCCGTTAATTTTAAATCGCCTAGTTGCCGGGCATAATTGGGGCCAGTCGGCCAGTTTTCCTTAGAAGTACCGCAATTTTCACCAGCTTTTGTCGATCTCATCTTATAAGGGGTATCCAGACTCGGATCTGGAGTACCTCCGCGGGTTATCCACATTAGAGAGACCTGGACGGCACCAATTAACTCCGCACAGTTTGCTACGTTATTTCCTGGACAATCTATGACAGGCAGTTTCATCTTCCAGGGTTCGTCAGGTACGTTCATATTCCAAATATCTGAGCCGCCCTCCTCGTCATTTATAGGCGAACAATCAATAGGATCGTCTGATTCGCAATTAGAAGCACTTATCCAGCAGTCTCTGAAACTCGTAAGAGTTACCTGTTGAACACCTCCGGTTGCTCCGATTTCATCTCCAGCCTTAAACTGCTTGCAGCAATCGCGGTAATTTGCATCACCAGCGGCAGCGTCATCCGCACAGTCTAATCCCGAACAAACTCCGTCGCACAGGTCCTCTACTAAATTAGTCATGTCAGAAGCACTCGCAGTGCTGCATGAGTCTGGCTCGGGGGGAGAACCAGGCCATGTCCCGCCAGAAAAATTAGTCCACCCTGCCGTGTTATGCGTATCGGTATTTGAGCCACTATTAAGCATTCTTCCTATATTGCAATCTAGTGCACAGCCTTCAGGGTTATCACTATTACCCTCTATGCAATCTCTATACGAACTACCGGGTTCGTCCCATGATTCATCAGGGGGTACCAGACTCTGGGCGCAAATCGCTATCGGCATATCAAAGTCCGAAAGGAACCAAGCACTTGAAGCTCCCAGATAGGCTGTAGCCTTTCGTGCAGCCTTAACACTCGGGAAACCAAATATTCCACCAAAAAATGATGTTATTGGCAGCGTCTCTCTGCGGGCAACAACCTGAACAGCATTAACGAATTCCACCATTGAGTCCAGCTCATCTGCGGTTTTCCCCCAAATTGGTGGCGCTATCAGATCATCCCAGCGGGTAAACGTGCGGGCCTTAAAACTCCAGTGGCCTCTTTGCACATCGCCTTCCTGAGGCGCTGCGGGATCAAATATTACCTCAACATTTTTATTATCCCCGATGTTAGCCGTGGCTGCTTGTTCACCAATCTGATTGGCGTTTTCGTTAATCGCAAATTTATCTTCTTCGTATAAATGTCTGGCGCCTGCCAGTGCTCCCGCATCGGCTGCATTTTGAAGTTCGTTACGCACCACATAAAGGTGCCCCACGTCAATCGCAAGGGCAACAAAGCTTACTAACATGAGCAGGCAAATTCCAACGATTACGGCACTCACCCCTCGCTGATTATTTAAGATTGTAGATACTGGTTGTACTTTATACATTAGGTCAGCCTTTGATTAATTATTAGTTTATTCACATCTCATTCTTGTCACCGCTTGGATGTCACTCCCGGGACCAAACGCTCCACCTGAAAAAAAAGCGGCGAGCATATCAGGTACAATCAGAAAATCGTAATGGAAGGTTACAGTCACAACAAGTTCATCGTCAGTTTGAGTACAGGAACTATTGCTGTTTTCGGTACCATAATCTGGAGCTAACATCACATCAACCTCTACATCTACTACCGGATCTAGTTTAGGCCCGAACGTTACTAAATGGTTTTGAACGTAATTAATAACTGTGTTTTCAATTGTAGTTACATCTACTCTAGGCGCTGGAGAGAAAAGAATTCCTCGCCGGGCACCTTCGCGACTAGAGTTGGTAATAACGGCTTTGTCGTAGAACATAAGGCTGAATTCAATAATTCCGAAGAGAAATACCGCTAATAACGGAAGAACTATGGCGAACTCCACTGCCGCTGCCCCATTCTCTTCGGTTATTTTATGTATTATACGTCTTATCGTCTTCATATCCGTTGCCTCATACCAAATAGTATTATCACTGCAATTTGAGGATGTTGACGATCTCTTGTGACCCTGTTTCTTTGAAGCTGTCTTGATATTTTTCCATATTATACGCAGCAGCAGGTCCATATAAGCCTAAAACCGGATCAGGATTTTTAGCAGCATCGGGATTCAGCATCTGGTTATAATTTACGGTTCCGTGAGATATTCCCCATTTTCTGTCTACCATCGAGTCTTTACTATACGGAGTCGTTCCGCTGCAGCTCGAAATAAACAGCATCCCGGTAAGAATACCTATTATCAAAAAATACCTTTTTAACATCGTTGCCTCCTATGTCAGTTAAAGCGCAGTTGGTGTGGCTTTTGAGTTGGTTGTCTAACGGCTACATCATCAGCCGAGTATTTACCCCTCCGGAATGGAATGACCGAATTCCCCCTCGACTCCTTCGTTCATATTGACGGAGTGCTTGTGGCTTTTGCCCTCGATGGCTCCTTGAAGGTAGAATTCGACGTCGCTGGGTTCAACGTACGAATCGGTCGGCAAAGACTGTTTGGCCAGTTCCAGCGGTTTGACCAGATGTGGCGTTACGATGATAACCAGTTCCGTTTCGCTCTTCTGAAATGATTTGCTCTGAAAGAGAGGTCCTATGATAGGAATATCGCCCAATAGAGGAAATTTCGTTATATCAGCCCTGACAGCTTCACGCAGAAGTCCTGCAATGGCAAAGCTCTGGCCGTCTCCAAGTTCGATTTTTGTTGACGCTCGCCGGACGCTGATTCCCGGGCTAACAAAACCTTCTACCCGGACGGCGTTTGAAAAATCAAGCTCTGAAACTTCTGGGCTGACGTCAATGGCGATTTTATCCTTGCTCAGTACCGTCGGTGTAAACATAAGGCCAACGCCAAAGGATTTGTATTCGATCCCAACGGTTCCCAGACCCTGCGGCACGGGAACCGGAAACTCACCACCGGCCAGAAAGTTCGCAGATTGTCCACTCAAGGTAATCAGCGTCGGTTCAGCGAGTATTTTAACCAGTCCATCCTCTCTGAGCGCATCGATGAAGCCCGTCCAAGTGCCGCCACCCTGGTTAAATCGGAAAAGTGAAGTGACTGCAGGTGAAAAAGTCAGCCCGCCTGTTAGCGAGTCCTGTGCAAAATCGACTAGTCCACCCAGCAGAGAGACCGCAAATTCGTCTCCATTTTGATAAATGAAATTAACCCCAAACCGCTTGGTCAGGCTCCGGCCCATTTCAGCAACGCGAACCTCGAGCAAGACCTGATGAACGCCGCCGACCTCGACCAGATTGTTCACCTTTCCTTTGGGCGCATAGGCTTCTGCGAGAGCCAGGGCTTGTGATAGATTCGAAGCACTGGTGATTTTGCCGGATAGAGTAATAGAGTCGTTTGTGCTGATGACCCGGAGGCTGTCTTCTCCAGGAAGAATCGTATGAAGCTGTTGTTTTAGACTGGACAAATCATACACCACCTCGAGATCGTATATGGCAACAAGTTTTTTATTTTGCCACAATGTGAGATTGGTAACTCCGGCACCTTTTCCTTTGAGATAAATTTCGTGAGCAGAGAGGAGTATAAAATCTGCAATTTCAGGATCTGCAACTGATACTCTTTTTATGGGTGCTGCGCTACGTAAAATTACAGATTTACCTGAAACCATTTCAATTTTTTTTGCCTCTAACGTTTCCAGCATGAAGGTGTTTTCTGCCATTGTGCTGGCAGGAAATATGAGAAGCAAAAAGAGCAGTAAAGCAAAAACTGACCTTTTTCTTTTGATTGTATTAGATGGAAGCATGAATTTCATTCCTCCTTTTCGATGATTAAAACGTAAATTTCTTTTTTTTAAGTTCGAGTCCTTTGATCATTTCCACCGTGATTGATCCCCTGGGCTTCCACTTTCTCTTCTTTCGGACTTTCTTAGGTTTTGCTGTTGCTTTCGCTTCTTTGCGCTCAGGGGGTTGTACCTCTTCCGACACTACCGCGCTAACCTCATAATAGTTTGAAGAGGCCAGAAGCTGCGGAATGGTTACGCCTCTTGTATAGATGTCCTCCGAGTCGATCGCACTTCTTAAAGCAAAATTAAGCTTTCCCTGGGCGGCGGCCAACGCGACCTTTTCAGATTGTATAGGGGTAACTTCCAGGGTGTAAACATCAACTGGCATCGGCTCTCCTTTTTCGTTCTTTTGAATCTCAGTGCCGGTTGCCAGTACGAGCAAATTTTCGAGTACAATTTTGGATCTTATTTCTTTTATGGCGGGGTCGATCACCGTGACGATAACATCCACCCGGTTGCCTGGATTAACAAGGCCTGAAATACCAAGGACCTTGTTGCCTTTGAGGGCTATGGCGCGCGTTCCAGGTTTCAAAATTGCCGAAACACCACCTGTTTTCACGCTGATGGGAGCCAGTTTGTCTTCAGTAATGGGCTCGTTCATCTTTAGGGGTGTCAAGATAACTCTGTCTTTCAAATCAGCTGTTGAAATAAAATGCCCTGTCGGCAGACTTTGCTTAAGAAAAGGCGTTGTTTTAACCATCTCGGGCTTTATTTTTGTTCCCCATGATAGATTTGCCGCAGCCACGGCAACAGGCACCGCATCGCTTTTGGCAACCTGCACCACTTCTACCGGTGTTTTTTGTTTACCCATCCATTGGTACAGGAAAAAACTTCCTGTAACTGCAATTAAAATCGAAACCACAATGGGCAGAATTGTTTTCCAGCTCATTTTTCCTCCTTATATTGGCTAACTCAAAAGGCCATGTTGTGATAAATTAAAAACAATATAAATGCCCGTCCCGAGCGCGATCGCCAGACCATAACACAGTCGAGGCTTTTTAAAATCAGCATCTTCAGGTTCCGGGATGTATTTTCGAATTAATAAAAGATTTATCAAAGCGGTGAGGTGCTTTTTATAAAATCCTCTAAAATGTCGACGGTAAATTAGTGTTAATATTATCGCGTATATTCCACCAACAATCGCGCTTAAAAGAAAAGCGTAAAACACGCCTTTTGCCCCCAAAACTCCGCCAACGACACCCATCAGCTTGGTATCCCCGGCGCCCATGCCGTCTAAGAGATAGGGTATGATAAAAAGGCTGATACCCACCAATAATCCTACTGCACTGAAAAGAAGTCCGTTAAGTCCGTTGGTGATCGAGTAATAAATGAGCGTTAACGCCACCGCTGGAAACGTGAGGAGGTTAGGAATTCTTTGAGTCCTGAGGTCGATGGTAACAGCGACAAAAAGAATAATGCCTAAAAAGATGATTGAAATATTATTTGTAAACTGATTAGGAATCATTTTCTAGTTTTTCTGAAAATTAAATTATCAAAAATTTTACTGCCTCTACACGTTTTGAGCTTGCAAACATATTATCCGATCCCAAAGGTGTAAGTATTTCGGACTTTTTCTCCAAAATACTTACATACCTTTGGGGAGTTCCGGATTCCATCAAAAACTGGCAATTCATTTAAGCTTGATGGATACAGATCTTAATTCTAAACATAGAGAATCAATTTGTTAATACCGGCATCTCATTAGCAACTTTCTGAAATGCATCATTCGTCTCAGTACCAATTAAAATAACTACACTAATGATTACGGCTGCAATCGCAGCAACCATAATTCCATACTCGACGGCAGTAGCGCCATCTTCTTCTTTGAAAAAATTCAATAATTTGGTAACCATTTCGACTTCTCCTTATAAATGATAGATTTTAATTTTTAACAAACATCGATCGAATAAAATTCGGCTTAAGTCTATTAATACCCCCCTCTACCACCTCCTTTCCTGATCCTCAAAATCGGCTTTTATTATTGCATCTAATTTGATCCAGACGGAAGTAACCAAAAAGCTGATTTTAAGATCTAAGTAATCTAGCCCGCTTGGCAAGATGGACTTTAATAAGTTAAGGACATAAAGACTGTCCGAAGCTGTATTTGGTTAAAGCAATATGCATGCCATTGTTTATAGAAACTACAAAATTTCCCCAAAAACCTTAAAATTTAATACCTGATTCGTTAATGAACATTACTATTT
>JAQYWI010000353.1 GCA_030145015.1 Desulfobacterales bacterium | reverse complement strand
ATATTATTGTGATAGACTCGGTTGCCGCGCTGGTTCCAAGGGCGGAAATAGAAGGAGAGATGGGAGATTCCCACATGGGACTTCAGGCCAGGCTTATGTCCCAGGCACTGAGAAAGCTAACCGGCACTATCAGCAAAACAATGACGTCGGTTATTTTCATTAACCAGATCCGCATGAAAATCGGCGTGGTATTCGGCAATCCCGAAACCACAACCGGAGGAAATGCACTGAAGTTCTATTCTTCAGTCAGGCTCGATATCCGGCGGATCGGAGCGATCAAAGACGGGCAGGAGGTTATAGGAAACCGCACCCGGGTGCGCGTTGTTAAAAACAAGATGGCGCCGCCTTTTACTGATGCTGAATTCGATATCATATACGGTCAAGGCATATCGCAAACCGGCGATCTTATCGATACCGGCGTGGCCGCAGGAGTTATCGATAAAAGCGGTTCCTGGTATTCATATGACGGGGAGCGGATCGGACAGGGCCGCCAAAACGCAAAAAATTTTTTAGAAAATAATCCGGATATATACAATGCAGCGTTAATAAAAGTCAAGGAGGCTTTGGGCTTTTCAAAAAACAAGTACGAAAAGGATCGGGATGATTCATCATTAGAGAACCCCAAAGCCTAACATGGAGTGATTTATGACAGGAAACGAAATCCGCAGGAAATTTCTTGATTATTTTGAAAAACATAATCACCGGATTGTAAGAAGCTCATCTCTTGTTCCTTCCGACGACGCTACTCTGCTGTTTGTCAATGCAGGTATGGTCCAGTTTAAGCGCGCTTTTCTTGGAGAGGAAAAAAGGGGCTATGTAAAGGCGGCAACCTCCCAGAAATGCGTGCGGGCCGGAGGCAAGCATAACGATCTGGAAAATGTCGGATATACCGCAAGGCACCATACATTTTTCGAGATGCTGGGGAACTTTTCATTTGGGGATTATTTCAAGGAAAAGGCCATAGATTTCGGGTGGGATCTGTTGACCAACGGGTATGGACTCCCGGAAGACAAGCTATGGGTTTCGATTTATCTTGATGACGATGAAGCCCATGACCTCTGGAACAGAAATATCGGTGTGCCGGAAAACCGGATTTTACGATTCGGTGAAGCGGACAACTTCTGGGCCATGGGGGATACGGGTCCGTGCGGTCCCTGCAGTGAAATACATATGGACCGGGGAGAAGAATTCGGCTGCGGCAAGCCGGATTGCGATGTGGGATGTGATTGTGATCGTTTCTTAGAGATATGGAATCTGGTTTTCATGCAGTTCGACCGCAATGTTTCCGGAAAGCTGACGCCCCTTCCAAAACCGAGCATTGATACCGGGCTTGGGCTGGAAAGGCTAATTTCCATAATACAGGATGTGCGTACCAATTATGATATCGATCTGATTATGCCGATCATAAACAAGGTGGAGGATCTTTCCGAAAAGCGGATCGGAGAGTCCCGTGAAGCGGATGTGGCCATGAAAGTCATTGCCGATCACAGCAGGGCCGCATCATTTTTGATCGGCGACGGGGTTCTTCCTTCCAATGAAGGCAGAGGGTATGTGCTGCGACGTATTATGCGAAGAGCGATTCGATACGGGCGGAATATCGGCCTGACGCGACCCTTTCTTCATGAAACCGCCCGTGTTGTTTTTGATATCATGAAACCCGAATATCCCGATCTTTCCGAGGCCGCGGCATTTATCACGAATGTCATTAAAAACGAAGAAATCCGATTTTCGGAAACACTGGATCATGGGCTTAAGATTTTGAACGACGGTCTTGCGGATCTAAAGGCCAAAGGTCAAACCCAAGTGTCGGGTGATTTAATATTTAAGCTCTATGACACCTTTGGATTTCCCGTGGATATTATCCAAGATGTGGTCAGGGATGAAAAATTGTCGCTTGATATGGAAGGTTTTGACCAATATATGGCGGCACAGCGTGAACGGTCGAGATCCGTGGCCGCATTTGCTGAAATCAGCAATGCGTATAAAAACCTTTCGGCTGCAGGTATCATGCCGGAGTTTGTGGGTTACGATAAGATATCCTGTGAGTCAAAGGTGCTTTTACTGGTAGAGGACGGCCGGGAGACCCAGAAGGCGTCCACAGGTCAAACGGTTGAGGTGGTGGCGAAAGTCACGCCGTTTTACGGTGAAGCCGGTGGGCAGGCAGGGGATACCGGCAAGATTACCGGTGATGATCTTGACATGGAAATCTTGGACACCATCAAGGATCCCACGGGGCTTATTATCCACAAAGGTAAAATCATTTCAGGACATATTGAAAAAGGGGAAACCGTAACCCTAACCGTTGATAAGTCTAAGCGTGATGATACGGCATGCAATCACACGGCCACCCATATACTTCATTTTGCCCTGAGAAAAATACTGGGGGATCATGTCAAACAGGCCGGTTCCCTGGTGGCGCCGGACAGACTCCGGTTCGATTTTACCCATTTTTCCCAGACCGATCCGGAAACTCTGGATAAAATTGAAACCCTGGTGAATCAAAAAATACGTCAAAATATACCTGTCCGGATGATTGAGATGGATGCGGAAGAAGCGTTTAAAACCGATGCCACAGCGCTCTTTGAAGAAAAATACGGTGACCGTGTCAGGGTCATTTCCATGAACGATTTCAGCAAGGAGCTGTGCGGAGGGACACATACGGATATGACCGGCGATATCGGTTTTTTCAAAATTACCGGGGAATCGAGTGTGGCTTCGGGGATACGGCGTATTGAGGCGTTGACCGGTGCGGCCGCAGTCGAATATATTCAAAAAGACTCAAAGATCATACATGACTCCGCCAGGTTGCTCAAAGAAAATCCTGAAGCTGTTGCCGAGAGAATCAAGAAAATGTTGTCTGCTCAGAAGTCGCTGGAAAAAGAGCTGGAACAATTAAAAGCAAAGATTGCGATGCGGTCGGCAGACTGGACCGAGGAACATATTAAATCCATTAACGATATAAAGGTACTGGCTAAAAAGGTTACGGTGGGCACGCCGGCCGAGCTGAGAGATCTGGCCGACAGGTTTAAAGAAAAGATAAAAACGGGCATCGTTGTCCTTGGCAGCTCGGCGGATTCCAAGGTGTTTTTGATCGTTGTGGTTACCAAAGATTTGACGGACCGGTTTCATGCCGGGAAAATTGTTAAGGAAGTGGCTACGGTTGTGGGCGGCGGCGGCGGGGGCAGGCCGGATATGGCACAGGCCGGCGGAACCCGGCCGGAACATCTGGATCAGGCTCTTGAAAAGGTTTATAAGGTGGTAAAAAATTATTTTTGAGTGAGCTTTTAATCATTCCAAAAATATCATTCAAGAAGGTACGTGAGTCCCTCGAAAAGCTCAGCAAGATTGGAAGATATTCACCTGAGATTATCGCTGACGCATTAATCTCGTTGATGGAGAAAGAAGATGGCAAAGCCAACAACCATAAGGATACCTGAAGATCTTTTGAATGAGATCAACGAATTTGTTCAAGAGTTAAAGTTAGATCGTTCGGCCTATTTTCGAGAAGTTTTGCGAAAAGGGTTCTCTGTCGACAAGCAAGACCGGTTATTGCTCAAATATGTTCGAAAAGAGTTAAGTCAAATGCAAGTTTGTAAAGAACTGAATTGGGACCCATGGGAATTCCTGATCCAATTGAAAGCAAGGAATCTGTACTTGAATGTCGAATTGGAAGACTGGCTGGATGCAGCGGAACTACCATCGTGATGAATCCCC
>JAQYWI010000160.1 GCA_030145015.1 Desulfobacterales bacterium | reverse complement strand
TAAGTAGTTTCTTGTTGACACTTTCAAACATATCAGCCGAAATCCATTATTCAGCTATTTTTCACATTGCGTTCGGCAATGCACAAAATATGTTAATAGTCGGGTTAGGCAATTGAAAAAATTATACGTACTAAATTGGTTGGATGGGAGCAAACTTCAATCTATGGATTTACCTGGACGAATTCAATACTCTTCGGCATGCATAGCAAGCTTTTCTTACTGGAAGGTGAGAAGAGCATCTGCGTTATATTTTCCCCGCATAATTTGGTAATTTCAATTTGTCAACGATGAAAATTGCCGGGAATATTCGACAATTCTGATTCTACAGCCGGTATGAAACGTAAGCATAGGTAGATTCTATATTATCTCCACTTGACTTTGAGCAGGAGTTCAATTAAGTGTGGTTTAAATAAATTATTTTTAATTTATTGTTCTTTCAATCCTGTGAGAACAAATGCGACAAAAATCCTGGAAACCATGGGCGCTGCTGGCGCCTTCCATGAGCGCAATTTTTTTACTTCTGGTCATACCGGTTTGTTTTGTTGTTGTATACAGCTTCTGGCTGCGCGCCCCCAGCGGAGCGGACATCCCCGCCTTCCAGTTTGGCAATTACGCCAAATTCTTCGAAGATTTCTTCTACCCGAAAATTCTCATTCGAACGATTCGCATCTCCTTTGAGACGGTCATTCTCTGCGTTTTCATGGGATATATCCCCGCCTATTTTTTTTACCGCAGCGAAAGCCGTTATAAACAGGCTTTTCTTCTGCTCATCATGCTGCCGTTTTGGGTCAGCTTCATCATCCGTACTATGAGTTGGATCAACATTATGGGCGATTCGGGACTGATCAACCACTTCCTGTTGAAGATCGGACTGATTCAATCGCCCATATCTATGCTTTACAATGAATTCACCGTGCTCATGGGATTGATCATGTATCTGCTGCCGTTTATGGTGCTGAATATTTATGTCAGCCTGGAAGGCATCGACAAGAGTCTTCTCGAAGCTGCACGCTGCATGGGCTGCACCGAATGGCAGGCGTTTCGTGAGGTAACGCTCCCCTTGAGCCTTCCTGGTGTCAGCGCCGGTTGTTTGCTGGTTTTCGTGCTGACGGCCGGGACCTATCTGCCGCCCATGATACTGGGCGGACCGGGAAACGAAATGATTGCTAATCTCATTTTCAAGCGGATTGTCGGCACTCTGGACTGGCCTTTCGGCTCGGCCATCAGCGTAATCCTGCTCTCCCTGTTGTTTGTGATCGTGTGGACCTATAACCGCTACCTGGGAATCAATCAGATCTTCAAAAGCCTTCAGGGAAATTAGACCATGAAACAATTCTCAATAGGATGGTCATTGATCCGAATCTACACGGTTCTCGTCTACGTATTCCTGTTCGCGCCCATCGTCGTGGTCATCGTGCTTGCATTCAACCCCAAGCAATTCGGTATCTTCCCCATGGCGGGTGTCAGCTTCCGGTGGTTTATCAAACTGGCTCAAAATGAGGCGATCATCGACGCTTTTAAAAACTCTCTCGTCCTGGGCTCGCTGACCGCGGTGCTATCCACCGCTATCGGCATTCTTGCAGCGCTGGCATTTATCCGTTTCGAATTTCCCGGCAAAAACACCCTTAACACCCTGCTACTATCACCGATCATGATCCCGGAAGTGGTTTTAGGTGTTGCGCTGCTGTTGTTTTTGCGATGGCTCCAGCAGCCTAAGAGTTTCTCCTTGCTGTTGATCGGACATGTCGTATTGACCCTGCCCTATGTGCTCTTGATCGTTCAGGCACGTTTGGTGGGCATTAAAAAAGAGTACGAAGAGGCGGCAAAATCCCTGGGCGCCAATGCACTTCAGACCTTTAGAGAGGTCACCTTACCGTTATTGTTACCGGCCATATTGGCTGGCGCCCTTTTTTCCTTTACCATTTCGTTCGATGATATCACGGCGACGCTTTTCTGGGCTACGGCACAAAATCAAACGGTTCCGGTCAAGATTTTCAGCATGCTGAGAAATTCCATCAGCCCGGAAATTAATGCCCTGGGCGCGGTCATGATCGTACTGACCGTTGCCACCCCATTGCTGGCAGGTTACCTGTCCCGCAAGTTTTCAAAAATAAAGACATAAATTGACAACCCTCAACTGAAAGGAGAACCAATGGCTACCATAACGAAAGAAAAACTTGATCGGTTATACGAGGCGTATAAAAACGGCACCCTCAGCCGGCGTCACTTTCTCAAATACCTCGGTCTTGCCGGTGCATCTATTGGGCTGGTCGGATCGCCCTTCGGAAACGTCGTAAGGAAAGCATGGGCGGCCAAGTCCATCCGTTTCGACGGATGGGGTGGCTCGACTTCCGAGGCGTTCCGGGAACACGCGTTTAAGCCTTTCACCAAAGCCACGGGCATCAAGGTCATCGATGGCGAATTCGGTGGAATGGACTCCTACCTGACGCGCGTCAAAGCCTCCTACCCACCGGGCGGGGAGTTCAACATCGCCCATCTCAGCGCCGTTTTCGACTATGCCCGCTATGCGGAATTGGGATTTGCTTCGGTACTGGATGAATCCAAAATTCCCAACCTCAAAAATGTCATGGCGTCAATGATCAAACCTTTACGAGAGATCACCAAGGGCACCCTCTCGGCCGTCCCCTACGATCTGGGACAGACCGGCATCGCTTACAATACCAAGCATATCAGCAAGGAGAAGGCCGAAAAGCTTGGCGCTTCCCTGCTATGGGACAAAGGCTTGAAAGGCAAACTGGGCAGCTGGGGTGGCGACCACAGGACCAACATGTGGTACGCGGCGCTGCACACCGGCCAGAGCCCCAACAATATGACCGACATGAAGGCTATATGGGCCGCATTGCGTGAACAGCGCGGCCTGATGAAGAAATATTGGAGCTCCGGCGCCGAGTTGATGAGCTTGCTGGCCAACGGGGAGATCTATGCCACGGTGGCCTGGTCCGGGCGGGTGGCCGCGCTTCAGCAGGAAGGTCACCCCATCGGCTACCTCTCCCCCAAGGGCACCTACTCCTGGATGGAATATCTTTTCGTCCTGAAAGGCAGCGATCTGGAGGTCGCCCAGAAGCTGCTCAATTTCATGCTGGAGCCGGCCGCGGCCATCGCCGTGGCCGAAGGGCAGAATTATCCGCCCAGCCTGGATCCGTCTAAAGTAAAATTGACCGACAAAATCATGAAGATGCCGGCCTTCGACCCTACCGGCAAACTGGACGGGTACCTGTTTGCCAATCCGTCCTACTGGAATGCCAACCAGTTGGAATGGACGGAGAAATGGGATCGAATCAAGGCGGGCAACTAGATCAACATTCGATAGATCTAGGTTTGTAAATGCCATTTGATCGCCGGGGCCGGACTCCCTTTAGTAGGAGCTGTCCGACCCCGGCATCAGACAAACGAGAGCAGGGAGACAGGATAAATTGGCGACCGACAAGAAGCAGCCCATTGTGCAGTTCAAAGGCATTTTAAAACGGTTTGGCAACGTTGTCGCCGTTGAGAAAATGGATTTTGACATCGAAGAAGGGAGCCTGGTGACGCTGCTGGGCCCTTCCGGATGCGGGAAGACCACCTTGCTGCGCATGGTGGCCGGTCTGGAGGAGCCCACCGAAGGCGATATTTTCATCAAGGGGACCCGGATCAACGACACACCGATCCACAAACGAAACCTGGGAATGATTTTTCAGAACTACGCCCTGTTTCCCCACAAAACCATCTTTGACAACGTGGCCTTCGGCTTGAAGTACAGGGATGTGTCAAAAGAGGAGATCAACAAAAAGGTGACACGGGCACTGGAGATGGTTCGCCTGCCCGACGTGGAGAACCGTATGCCGAGCCAACTTTCCGGCGGCCAGCAGCAGCGCATCGCCATGGCACGCGCCATCGTAATTGAGCCGGATGTGCTGCTGATGGACGAACCTCTCTCCGCGCTGGACGAAAACCTGAGGGAGGAGATGCGGCGGGAGGTAGACAACCTGCAGCAGATGCTTGGCGTCACCACCATCTTTGTCACCCATGACCAGCGTGAAGCATTGAGCATGTCGGACAAGATCCTCGTTATGAAAGACGGCCAAAAGCAGCAGGAGGGCAACCCTGAGGCTGTCTACAATGAACCGGCCAACCATTTTGTGGCCGATTTTCTGGGCCACTCCAATTTCATTCAGGGCAAAGTCGTCGATGTCGACGACCATCACGTAAACGTCAAAATTGAGACCGGCGATGTCCTCTTTGCTCAAAATAAAGGCAGATTCTCGAAAGGTGACCAGGTGGAAATGATCGTCCGCGCCCAGCGGTTCGATGCCTTTCCCAAGGATGAATTCAAACCGGTGGAGGGGATGAACCACTTTCAGGGCCGCATCAAAGACCGCAGTTACATGGGCGGAGAGGTCAGTTACTTCATTGAACTGGGTGCCGACCGTGAAATTCATGTCATCAGTATGATGAGAACACGGATCTACGACATCGGCGAGGAGGTCAGCGTACAAGTATCGCCACACCACTGCCATTTGATTCCCATGGAATGAACCGGCAGACCGTTTTGCTGCAAACCTTTCGATCTGAAACCTGAAAGCAGACACTGCCGTTTTCAGGTTTTGTTTTCTGCGGTTGTTGCCGACCTGAATGTGAATTCGCTTCCTAAAGCACCAAAGGGGAAAAAAGGAGGGCGCGTATGCTGAAACTGGATCGGATCGAAAACGAATTCCTTGAGCGCTATCCGGACCGGATCATCACCATTGATTCGCACACCGCCGGGGAACCGACCCGCCTGATTGTGGGCGGGGTGGGTCCCGTGCCGGGCGAGACCATGCAGGAAAAACGGGCTTTCTTCATGGAACGGTATGATCACATTCGCCTGCAGCTGACACGCGAACCCCGCGGTCATCGCGGCATGCTGGCCGCATGTGTCACCGAACCCGTATCGGCCGATGCCCGGTTTGGTCTGATCTACATGGACGCGCGCCGCTATCCTTATCTCTGTGGTCATGCCACCATGGGTGCGGTCATGACGCTGATCGAGGCGGGTGTTATCGACTCAGACGACGACGCCTTGCAGATTATGGTTGACACCCCTTCCGGCCCCATGCAAACGACGGCCTACATGCAGAACAACAAGGTAGAATCGATTGCGATCCAGATGGTGCCCTCGTTTGTTTACAGCGATGATGAAACCCTATCGCTTCCTGAGTTAGGGCGGCTAAAGGTCGCAACCGTCTGTGTGGGTGGGTTCTTTGTCATGGTTTCATCGGATCAGATCGGCCTTGACTTCTCCCTGTCAAATAGATCTCGTTTCGTCGAATTGGGTATGAAGCTTATTCAAGCAGCGAATCAACAATTGACCGTGCGCCATCCCACGCGGTCTGAAGTCAACACAGTGGACGTAACGGAGTTTTATGATCATTCGATGGACGCTGAGGGCAAAGGAAAGAGCTTTGTTATTTATGGGGAAAAACATATGGACCGCTCCCCTTGCGGCACCGGCACGGCGGCCAAAATGACGCTGCTCCATCAGCGGGGCCAACTCGGGCTCAATGAAACCTTCATTAACACGAGTCCGCTCGGAACCACCTTTCAGGGACGGCTCGTGGAAGAAATCCGGCTGGGGGATAAAAAGGCGGTTGTTGCAGAAGTCCGCGGAAGCGCCCAGATTACCGGCATACACCAATTCATCATTGATTCGAGAGATCCATTTCAGAAAGGATATTTGCTATGACCCAGGACCCGTCTGTGCCAGATCTCATTTTATTGAATGGCAACATCCGCACACTGGATATTCAAAGACCTCAAACCCAGGCGATTGCCGTCAAGGCTGGCCGGATTATGGCTGTCGGTGAAAATGACGAGATTAGCGCTCTGGCGAGCTCAAAAACAGAGCGTGTCAACCTCAATGGTCGTTTGGGAATTCCGGGTATGATGGATTCTCATTTTCATTTCTATGATTGGGCTATGGGACGACAGCAACTCGATTTGGCGCGTGTCAAATCTTTAGATGAATTACTAAATCAGGTTGCGCAGGCCACCAGAAAGTTGCCGCGGGAGAATTGGATTTTAGGCCAGGGCTGGAATGAGTCCGATTGGCCCGAACATATCATGCCGCGCCGGGATCATCTCGATGCTATGGCCCCGGCCCATCCGGTCGCCCTCTGGCGCTGTGATCTGCATCTGGTCTCGGTTAACTCACGAGCCCTGGAGCTGGCCGGAATCGATGAAACAACCCCCGACCCACCCGACGGTGTTATTGAAAAGGATTCATCCGGGCGTCCTACCGGTATTCTGCGGGAACTGGCACCCAACCTGGTCAAAGCGGTTATCCCGGCGCCAAAAGCTGATGAAATTGTGGCTGCGATGCGAGACGGCATTACACACTTGCACACTTTAGGCCTGACCGGCCTTCACGATGTACGCCTCATGGGCGGTTTGGAGGGTGCACCGGCTTTAAAGGCCTGGCAAATTTTAAACGAAAAAGGGAAGCTTGATTTGCGGTGTTGGGTGAGTCTTGCCGGTGAGCGTATAGAGGAGGCCATCGCCCTCGGACTGCGAACCGGGCTCGGTGATGAACGCCTTCGCATTGGCCACCTCAAATACTTTGCAGACGGCGGGATGGGCGCACGTACCGCCTGGATGCTGGAGCCCTATCTGGATGCCGAATACGGCATGCCACTGGGCTCCATGGCTGAGCTGGGCCAACAAATTGCAGCGGCGGAAAAGGCAGGGCTGGCCGTGATGGTCCATGCCATCGGGGATCGGGCCAATCGCGAGGTCATTACCACCCTGGAGGGACTCCCTAAATTGCGCAGCGAGTCACAGGAGCGATCTTTCGTGCCGCCGGTGCTGCCCCATCGCATCGAGCATACCCAGATGATTCGATCCGAAGACATCCAACGACTGGCCAAACTCAAGGTAGCGGCCTGTGTCCAGCCTCACAACATGATTCTGGACATCAATATGATTGAAGAATCGGTCGGGCCCCGTGGCCGTTGGACCTATGCCTATAAAGAAATGATCGATGCGGGCATTCCGGTGATTCTCAGTTCCGATGCGCCGGTCTGTGATCCGAGCCCGCTGGTGGGAATTCATGCCGCCGTTACCCGCCAAAAGCGCGATGGCACCCCGGCGGGGGGGTGGTATCCCGAACAGCGAATCAGTGTGGAAGATGCCGTTAGGGGTTACACGACGGTGCCCGCCGCATTTTACGGACAATCCCGGGAGATGGGCACATTGATGCCCGGAAAAAGGGCCGACATGATCGTTTTAGACAGGGATATTTTTCAGGTGGACCCGATGGAGATAGCCGACGCCCGGGTGGAAATGACGATTTTTGACGGCCGGATTGTTTATCGATCTGATTAATACCTGAATCTTGCATGAAAATTAATGAGAATATGAAAGCCTCCAACTCGTGCAAAATCCAAGTCGTAATCCGGTACGCGTCTTGATTTTGCTGCGGACTTTCAGGTCATTAAAAAACCGCTGGCGTTCACCAGGCCGGCAACCGGTATGATCGGTTTACCGTCTGTATCAATTCTGACATGCGACGGCCAGTCGTAAGTCGGGTCCATGCCTTTAAAATAATCCAGCGTATATGGCAACAGTTTAAGCGCCATCCCCCCGTTTTCTTCGGACAGCCTCGATGTGAGACCGAAATCGACTTCGCCCAGTTCCGTAAGGATGATATAGCGCGGTATCTCCCGGCCGCTGCCGTCCTTGCGGACACGGGTTGCAATGTCGATGACAGTAGAAATGTCGACGGGATGTTTTTGACTCCAATCTTTTTGCAGGGGCAGACCGGCCACATATAGATGGTGGAATTCGAGGCCAATCTTTCGACAACTGTGCGCCAGACGATGTATTTCTTCCGCATTGTCATTGATGTTTGCCAAAAGGGGCGTGTTATTGTAAACGGTAATGCCTTTATTGCGTAAAGCCTTTATCAGGTCATCATGGATCTGCTCGATTTCACTGGAATGCAGAAATTGCGTCTCGATCTCCAGTCTCAAGGGATTGACCACCGCCAATCGGTTGAGCTCGCCCAGCCGGTCAATGACAGCCCGGGTATAAACCGCGGGTTCATAGTTGAACTTGAGACTCCGCAACCGGACGGCGTTGACATGATGGATTTCCCGAAGATGGTTGATCAGCTTTCCGATTCGATAAAGGTTATCAATGGCATCTCGCTCAGATGAAATGAGGACATCGGTGATTCGGTTGTCTTGACGAATATAATCCAGATCTTTATCGTTGGCCGTCGCATCGATTTCTACTCGAGTTTCGTGGGCTCTGAAGAGGGTTGCAGATGCAGTCGAGACGATCGAGCATCCAATTCTCTGATCTTTTATCGTCCGCGCCTGCATCCTTTCCAGGGCTTGCTGATCGGTCTCATCTGCTTTTGTGGGCACTGCTTTGCGGGAACCAATGAATATCGAATCATCCCCGATTTGTGCCATAAAGCGGGCATCCAGTGTGCCCTCTGGGTTGACCCGCACGACATCCAACGCCTCGACCTTCTGGGCGAAGTCCTTAAAATAGTCCGGGGTATAGGGCGTTCTGACCCAGAAAAAATGATCATCCTGTTTATCCTTTTCAACGGCCCAGCCGCTCGAGTGCCAGTCTATTTTCCCGATGGGTGTGGCCGTACAGATTCTGGGCATGATTCGATCCGACAGGTGGGCCCGCAGGTAAAGGGCCGCCGCCAAACCCTTTGAGATCGGCGACCAATAAACGCTGTTACCTTGTATCGGACTGCAGGGGATATAGATGTAGTGAAGCTCAGCCCCCGCGCCCCTTAAGAGACTGAAGAGCCTTGTTAGTTCGGGTCCTTCATCATTGCAGTTGTTCAGAAACGGCGTCTGGACATAAACGCTGATGCCGTTTTTGACAAGCGTCGAAATGATATCCAGGCTGTCCAGGGAGACCTCATCGGGATGGATGAAGTGGGTGGCAACCTCCAAGCGTTTTCCCAGCTGCTGCAGTTCAAGGTTCTTCATCTTAATAAAGTTCAGCCAGAAGGAATTGTCTTTGTAGAAGAGATGCGGGTAGTAAGAAATGGAGCGTGTTGCCAGCCTAAGGGTCTGAACGTGCGGGATCTCTTTCAAACCGTCAATGGCCGTTATCATGTTTTTCTTGTTTAAAAAGGGATCCCCCCCCGTGATCACAATTTCCTTGATATTGGGAGAATGTCCTACGTAATCGACCGCCTGGCGAAGATCTTCCTCCGTTGGATTAGCCTGGTTTCTGGAATCTTTATGTTTTCTGAAACAGAAGCGACAGTAGACCGGGCAGCTCATGTTCAGTAAAAAGATGACCCGGTTGCGGTACATCTGCTCTAAAAGCCCCTGATGGAATTGACCGACCCAGGTGTTGACCTGTCCGACCGGATCCAGTTCCTCGACAAACGGCGCGTACTGGTAGGCAACGTTTTTTGAAACCCGCATCTGGCGGAGGGTATGCATGGAGAGTCTGACCGGGTAGGTCTCAATGACCTCCTGCAGCGCATCCCGCTCTGATTCGCCAACCGCAATATTGGCCAATTTTTCAAATTGGCTCACGTCTCGAATTGATATGAAGCGGTTACCCGGTATCATTTTTTCCAGGATCGACAACACGAAAAGGTTGGGCAGGTAAATGCCGCCAATTTCGATCGGATTACCGTTTGCGCTGTTTGCCTTGTTCAGTTTTTCGGTCATCTCTAAGAAAAAGCCCTGCGGGTTATCTGCGTACCCGACGGCACTTAACAACCTGTGAAGTTTGGTTTGGCCGTCACCTTCACCGATGATCTCGTGGAAGACCCTTCCTAAAAGGTATTCCTCTCCAAAATGTTCGAGGAAATCAGCTGCATCAGAAGCGAGCCAGGAAAGGGCGACATCTGTCTGTTCCTCGGAGTTGACAAATTCCACTTGATAGACCGTATCTTCAAGACTCATTTTATTCACCTTTGCCGATTTAGGAAACAATTTCGGCTTTAAACTTTTTTTACGAATGGCAGCGCTGGGAAGCGTTACCGATTGTAACTCCTTTAGCGGCCAATATACCATGGCCGAATTGATTGTCAAATGCATACTACAAAGTAAAATATTTTTTGATTGAAAATGAAGTTTAAAGCTGCATTTGATGCCCTACAGATGTTTGTACCAGATGTTCATGCTTTCGATCCGTCCGGCAATATTGGTATTGTTGCCCAACGTACCGCCATACCGATAGCCGTTCTTGACGAATGTAATATTCATGGCCGGTGAAAGTGACCTGGCAATACTGTAAGCTGTTTGCAGGCCTTGTTGAATCATCTCACTTTCCATTGCTTTCAGCAGACAGTCGGCCATCCCCTGTCTGCGGTGCCCGGAAAGGGTTGCAAAGTCTGTCATCTCTACAGCCAGGTTGTCAGGGTCTTTTTCCGAGGCAGCCAAAGCCACAATTCGATTGTCCTTACGAATAAAAAAATAGGTTACATGACTATTTATCGATTCAATTAAATAATGCAGATCAAAGACCGGAAACGGGTATGTTTTAAAAACCGCTTTGTACAATCGGCTCATCTCAGCCGCATCGTCCGGTTGGCAGATCTGTATTCCCCAAAAGCGGCCATTCGTTTTGTGCGATCGGGTCTGTTGGTTTCTCTGTGCCAGCGAAAGAACCGCAATTATGCGCTGACGATCTTTGACCCGTCTCCGGATCGGAGAGAAATATTTAGCCATGAAAACCGCATCCTCTCCATCTTTAAAATAATGGGGGATAATCGCCTCCTGATCGTATCCTTCTTTTGTAAACCCATCTCTGTTGCGTGTTGGCGTCTTAACCAAAATCTTCTCATAGCCCTTTTCGCGGGCAAGGTGCTCTAAAACAGGCACAATAGATGGCATATCCCTCTCATGGAGTTTCATCAGATAGATACGCCTGTTATATGAACCATGCTGGACGATCGAATGGTTTAGTTTTTCGATGACATCGGGCATTTTCGATTATCTTTTTCCAATTTTAATCCAAGGGAAACTTTGAATTTCGATGCATCCGCGATTGACAAAGAAATTGCCGATAAGAAATTTTCCCTCATCCGCTTGCAAAAGAAAAGAAAAAACACTATCTCTTGATAACATTGAATTCGTTGCTTGTCGGAAAATACGCGAAAAGGAGGCCATGTGAAACCGCTTTCTCAAATCACCGAGAAATTTACCGAATCCGTTATTCGCGAGATGACACGGGTGTGTATGGCCGAGGGCGGGATAAATTTAGCGCAAGGATTTCCGGATTTTGATCCGCCGCAGGAGCTCAAACAAGCGGCTATTGAGGCTATTGGTGCGGGTCGCAATCAGTATTCCATCACCTTTGGTGAACCCGATTTCAGGGAGGTCATAACTGCCAAAGCACTTCGGTACAACCGAATCGACTATGATCCAGACACTGAGGTAACGGTAACCTGTGGTGCGACTGAAGCCATGATCGCCACCCTCAAGGCCCTGGTGAACTCCGGAGATGAAATCATCATTTTTGAGCCCTTCTACGAGAATTACGGCCCGGATGCCATCCTGTCAGGTGCCCGACCCCGTTACGTCACGCTGAGGCCGCCGGATTGGACGTATGATCCGAGCGAGCTGACCGAAGCCTTCAACCCCAACACGAAGGCCATCATCATCAACACACCCAATAACCCGACTGGCAAGGTTTTTTCCAAAGTTGAGCTTGAAGAGATCGCCAGACTTTGTATCCAGTGGGATTGCCTCGCCATAACGGATGAAATTTATGAACATATCATCTATGATAACGAAAGGCATATTTCTATTGCCTCGCTGGAAGGCATGGCAGAGCGCACGGTAACCATCAATTCCCTTTCCAAAACCTATTCCGTCACAGGGTGGCGTGTAGGATGGGCGCTGGCGCGAGCAAATATTACCAATCGGATTCGTAAAGTTCACGATTTTCTGACCGTTGGCGCGCCAACTCCCTTTCAAAAGGCTGGAGTCTGCGCTCTCAATCTGGAGGAGGCCTATTATTCAACGCTTCGGAACCGTTATGCTCAGGCGAGAGATAGGCTCTGTGAAGCGTTAATGGATGCCGGATTCAACCTCGTGCCGCCCAAAGGCGCCTACTATATCATGGCCGAAGCGGACCGCTTGATCGATCAATTTGGTGGGTCCGATGCGTATTCATTCAGCCTGAAGTTGATTCATCTCGCCGGTATTGCGACGGTACCGGGCACGGCCTTTTATCATACGGAAGAAATGGGGAAAAACCAGGTGAGATTCTGTTTTGCAAAGTCCCAGGCAACTCTCGACGAAATATGTTTGAGACTCAATAAGGTTAAGCGGGTGGTGAAAACATGAATCAGCGGTTTAATTTATCTAACGCTTCTCGAGCTGCTTCTTTGACTTCTTCTTCATATTCACTGTTCAATACCTTTTCCAGTCAAGGCGCTTTTTCCAGCATCATTTCTGTCAGCTGGCTAGCCTTTGCCCTCTTTGAGCATCATTTATATAGAAAGCGGTTCTAGAGCACTGGAATCGCGCTTTGCCATGATCTCAACAATTTCGTTCGTTTGGAATGTTCCGGTTCAGCGGAATTGATCTTCTAAAATCAAAGTCGGTGCAGGCCAAAAAATCCATGTTTCAATTAAAGCATATAATTTTGTAGATTAGGTAATGGCCAATACATACTTCTTGGGGCCTTAATTTTTGATATATAACGTCCTTATGCCACACCTGCTCAAGCCACCAGCTTTATGATGTAAATCGTCTGTGAATCTAATATGAACAAAACATTTGGGGAAAATTCCGATAAATTGCATAGTTATGTTTTGAATATGAATTATGTCTGTGAAGCTCCGAATCCCCCTACCAACCAAAAAAGCAAAGCGAAAATGGCGCTCTGAACAATCCAGCCGATAAGACAGACTCCGACTGCGCGCCAAGTACTTTTATAATCAAGCGCTTGCCTGACGGCAATGACCATCGCCACCAGCATCCAGATGCCAATGATGAAATTGAGGATGGCCCCCAGCATGGGGATGATTCCCAAAACGCGCAGAACTCCCGGTGAACTGGAGAATC
>JAQYWI010000159.1 GCA_030145015.1 Desulfobacterales bacterium | reverse complement strand
ATCTGGTCCGGCAAAAACACGAGAGGCTCGAAGGCGAGTTGCGCGTTGTAGAGGCAGAGCTCGAGACGTTTTCCGCTGATAAACAACGGTACGATGCCTTGAGAGACGTCTGCAATGCATTCGACAAGCTGGAGCAACTGAAAGCAGATAAACTCTTTTGGGCAGGACTACCGGAGGGCAAGAATACCGCCCTACATCTGGAACGGGTGCGGTGTCGTGTTGCCGGCTTCGATGAGGAGATCCGTGGAATTCTGGAAAAACAGGCATCTCTCCGGCAGCAGATCAATCAATGTCTCGATGAACTGGAGATTATAAATGAGGAGATCCGTGACGCGCACGACCGTGAGGAAAGGCGTAAGGAGGAGTTCATCATAGAGCGAGAGGTTTCACCCGTTCCTTATCGCGCGATGATCATGCCCTGGACCAAGAAGACTGAGAGCGAAAGGCGTATCCGCCTTGCTGCTCTCGTGGCGTTGCTCATATGCTCTCTTATTGGCTATCTGATTCCAATGATAAAAGTGCCGATCCCGGATCCCGCGGTCGACGTGGTCGAGATTCCGGAACGCTTGGCCAAGCTGGTCAAAAAAGAGCCGCCCAGACCTGTTTCTATGCCCAAACAACCCGAAGAAAAGTTAGAAGAACCCAAGGTAGAACCGAAGCAGGTCAAGGAAGAGCCGAAAGAGCCACAGGAAAAGCCGAAAAAGCCCAAAGAAGAGCCCAAACTCCGGCCTGAGCAAAAAAAACCGGATAAACCGCCGAAAGGCAGGGGCGAGCCGGGGCCCGAACCGCGCAAAAAAACCGAATACGTCGGAGTTCTGGCGTTCAAGAGCACTTTTGCCGATCTGATGGACGAAACGCCCGTTGCGAAGCTCGGCACCGAGGCCCGTCTAAGCAAGGAAAGCCCACAGGTGGCGGGCCAGGCCGTGGCTCAGCGCTCGTTGGTGGCCATTCAGGCGCAGGGTGGCTCCAGCGGTGGAATCAGCAATGCTGGGGTCAGCCGTAACGTTGGTAGTGGCAATGTCGATCGACTCGGCGGCGGCGGTATCGGCCAAGGCGGTGGTGATGGCAACGGTACGGGTTTTGCCCGGGTCGAAAGTACAATTGCGGATTTGGAGGAATCGTCGAGGCCGCTGAGCGATGGAATTGCGCCGGGGCGAACTGACGAAGAAATCCAGATTGTATTCGACCGCTACAAGGCGGCGCTTTATCGGATCTACAATAAGGAATTGCGCAAGGACCCAACGCTTCGTGGAAAAATGTTGCTGCGAATCAGCATCGAAACAAGTGGTGCGGTGTCCATGTGTAAGGTGGTGTCTACCGATCTGGCCTCGCCCGAACTGGTAGCTAAGATTGTTGAACGCATTAAAAGGTTCAACTTTGGCCCGAAGGAAGGTGTGCCGAAGATGACTATTTTGTACCCCATCGACTTTCTGCCCGCCGTTTAGGAAAGTGAGCAGGGTCAATACCTGAACCAATTGAGTTCATTGATTGTCAGGTTTTAGGAGAAAAGCAATGGAATCCTATGTAATATTAGCGTTTTTCAAGAAGGGTGGGTTGTTCATGTACCCCATTCTATTCGTATTTGTGGTCGGTATGGCTATTACGGTTGAACGCTGGTTTCAGTTGAGCCACATTCGGAGCGTCAACCGCAAAATATGGAATGTGCTTGATCCCATGCTTCTCAAGGGTGAGTTCGACAAAGTGCGGGCGATAATCCACAAAGACAAATCCGCCATCTCCCAATTACTGGGAATGGGGCTGGCACGCCAGGGTGTGGTCCGACGCCGTGAAGACGTCGAAATCGCCATGGAAGAGAGCATGATGGAGATCATCCCTCAGTTGGAGAAGCGCACGCCGTACGTGGCTATGTTCTCCAATATCGCTACATTGCTGGGACTTCTCGGTACCATTATGGGATTGATCGAGGCCTTTACTGCGGTTGCCAATGCGAATCCCGCCGAGAAGGCCAATCTGCTGTCCGCCAGTATTTCTGTAGCAATGAACACCACGGCCTTTGGGCTGATGTCTGCGATTCCACTTCTGCTATTCCATGCCAAACTGACGTCGACCACGGGTCAGATTGTGGACAGCCTGGAGATGGCATCGGTCAGGGCGCTCAACACAATCTCCGATTTCAATAGGCGCAACTTCGAAAGTGAATCGGGGGTTACTGAAGGAAGCCATTAGGTTTCCATTGGGAAATCATGGTTATTAACATCTCTGTGGAAATTTTAATAAACGATCTATCAACGTAAAAACAAAGGAGAGAAAAAATGAGAAAAAATGTATTCTTGGCCACTTGTACGGTAATGATTTTTTCTGCCATGATCCTCACGACTTCGTGTGCCCAAAAAATGGTGCAAACCGAGCCTGTTCCGGCAACTCAACAAGAAGTTTCAAGGGCATCCGACAAATCCGCCAAAGAGACCGATCAGGACAGAAAGTCGCAGGAAGAACGACTTCGTGTGGAAGGATCTGCCCGAGAAGTTACTGGAAATGCAGTTGTTAGCGAGAGTGTCCACTTTGCGTTCGACAGTGCATTATTGTCAGACCAAGCCCAGCAGATTTTAAGCAGCAAGGCCGATTATTTGCGTACTCATTCAAAGGTAATGTTTACTGTTGAAGGACATTGTGATGAGCGCGGTACGGATGCTTACAACATAGCCCTGGGCGAACGACGCGCTGAAGCGGTTAAAAATTTTCTTGTCGATCTGGGTATCAGCGCCAATCGACTGAACACTATTAGTTATGGCGAAGAGCGACCCATCGTCTTAGGTCAAAATGAGTCTTCTTGGGCCAAGAATCGAAGAGCCCAATTGGTGAACAACTGATTTCCGAGATGATTTCGAAACTTTTAAAAATAGGATTTATTCAATCTGAACTTGATCTGAATTTACACCTATACCAACAATATTCTCCCGAAAAATAATAGACATGATGCGGGAAGCCGAAGTTGCTTTGGCCCAAGGAATGACTGTTGGCTAAATTCGTCGTCAACTAGCAATTTGAGAGCAGACCTATTATATTAGAGCAGATCTAATTATATTATAGATGGCGAAAACAATATGGGGGTACGGGGGAGCAAAAGGGAGACAAACAAAAATATGATTAAATTCTTAATAACAGTATTGACTTTTCTATTGTTCTTTGTGGCCTATGCCTCAAGCGGGCCGTTTTGATCAAAGGTACATTATGAATAAAATAAAAATGTATAGTACCAGCTTAACCACCATAGAAGCTGATATATTTAAGCAAATTAAAATTCTGGCGGCAAAATTAAACAGAGACAAAAATAACCTTTTAGAAGAAGCAGCCCAGGATTTGATTAAAAAATATAAGCACCATGAACTGAGTACCTCCAATGGTTGAGCAACTTGTAAGGGCGATACTTTCGGAGATTTCACTTTCATAGGCATTATGATTTTGGGCTTAGTGTTTTTTGTATTGTTGATCTAAAAAACCCGAATGCGATCTTGATCATAGGTGTGATATTTGTCTTGGAATGGTTTCAAATTGTTGATGTGCCGTTTTTCGGAATATCGGACTTTATGTCAGGAAAAAAGGACATGATTCACTCAACTGAGGATGCCTTGGAACAGCTGAAATGAAAGATGGCCTATTATCAGGGATAAAAATTATGAACGAGGAAAAAACTAAAGCTGAGATTTTAATATGTGAAGAAAAACTTGCGAATATTAGAGAAATCCAGATCTCAAATGAAGTTAAGCATAAAGAAATAAAAGAGAAAGCAATGCGACTTGAAAATAAGCTTCCGCATCTCTTTACAAAAGCTGCCCTAGAAGAAATTTCTCCCAGTCAGGCTGAACAGGTCAAGCAAGAGCTCAACAAATTAAAGGGCCAGCTTAAACAGATTGCTATATTACTGAAAGGCCTGAAATTAGAGGAACCTCAGTACATTGAGAGAATGTCCCCGGCGAGACGGATACTTGATTTGGATAAAGGTAAAAACGGTACTTAACCGACAATTTCGCAAACATTAACAGGAGCCCCAACCGCTAGCCGCTTATCTGCATGTGAACCACCCGACCAATAGAAACAGAGAGGAGGGGGGCTAAATTATTTCGATCTGCCTTCCTCTCGTTAAGGGAAGCATGTGTATGTGCAGGCTGCCCTTCTGGTTTCCCATCATTAAAAAATGTTTTTATGCCCTCTGAACTTCAAAAATATTGTTTTATTTTTTCCAGTGACTTCTGGGATGTTTGTGTATATTTTCTACCAAGAAATTAACAACGACATCTTGGAAGCTACATCTTCAAGGGGCGGTTCAAATTGAACTGTCCCTTTTTCTTTTGCATTGACCTTCTATCGGCCCAACGAGTGTGCAATTGCGGCAGACGGGCATAGTCCGGTGGGAACCCTGATGCCGACTGCTGGGCATATAATGTAACCACATCCTGCTTTTAATAAGAACAATTCCTTTTTTTGCCACCTCATTTGACAATTTTCGTCAACACTCAATAGGCAAAAATCTGCATATGAAATAACTGTCTGTAATCTTATCATAAATTGACAACTGTATGTCTGGCCTAAATGCAAGCTACTCAAAATAAAAATAATGATAAAAAGAAGGCCGTTCTGTTTATCGATGATGAAAAAATGGTATTAGAAATTGGATCTCTGATGTTGCAGAAATTGGGTTATAGTGTGCTTATAGCCAGCAATGGGCATAAAGCAATTAAAATTCTCAAAAAAAATAAAGTAGCTTTTGTTATTTTGGATATGCTAATGCCGGGTATGAATGGATATGAAATTTATCATCAGTTAAAAAAGATTCAGCCGAAAGTAAAAATCCTTATCGCAAGTGGATACCCGGGAGATCAGTCTGAAATGCGATTGGAGAGTATTGGATTTAATGGTTATTTACAGAAACCTTTCAATTTAAAACAGCTATCCGAAAAAATAGATAATATTTGGGAAAATTAAGAGCTATCTCGATTTATAATCGTTTTGTTTACATCGCCAAAATATCAACACTTCTAATTAAAGCAGGGCCAGCGGTTGCTCTGCTTTTTTCATCTTTCGAAATTGCCGATATCCAACTGATCAGTATCAAGTTCAAAAAAAAATAATTATTGTGATATAGTTTTTATATCTCAACTGGAAAATTCAGCGACCTGTATTACTATTCGAGTTTATATATTTGGTTATGCAACCCACACTTTGGCTGAATTATAGATTGCGGCTATGAGTCCAACCTTTTGAAAAAGTTCACCTTCCGTTCGCTAATCTTAAATTTTTCCTACGATCTCAATGATTCGATACAGGCACGAAGTTTATAATAAATTGAGGCTTAAAAAAGTTTATATTCGCCCTGGCTAATATACAAAATCATATGCAGGCCGGCTCCTTTTTTCATTATGTATAGATTTTTGATTAATGAGTTGAATTTTTGCTCTATTTTGAAATATAGTGAAAAATCCTACGACCAATTGAAAGATATGGTCGAATCCCTTCCTCTTAAGAGAGTAAACCCATGCGTTGGAAAAAAATCGTCATTGCCGCTGCCTGCATCATCGGATTGCTGATCGCGGCGTTTTATGCGTTTATCGCATTTTACGATTTTAATAAATTCAAGCCCATGATTGCAAAGGCGGTCATGAATGCCACCGGTCGAGAGCTGACCATTGCGGGTGATATCGGATTTCGATTGGGTGTCAGGCCGACCTTGAATGTTGCTGAAGTGAGTCTCCAGAACGCCCCCTGGAGTTCACATCCGGACTCGGTCCGGGTAAAACAAATGCAAGTTCAGATAGCCGTTTTACCCCTGATAACCGGCGATTTAGAATTCATCCGGCTGGTCTTGATCGAGCCGGAGGTCATCGTGGAGTTTAACAGTGCGGACACCTCTAATTTTGCATTCGAGACCGCGGATGAAAAATCGGATAAGAAAAAGGGGCCGGAAGAGACCCCACCACCACCGCTGATTTTCAGCAATGTTCACATTGAAAAAGGTCATTTCACGTATAAAGACGCAACGTCGGGTTTTACGTTTGCCGTGCGGATTGATCGTCTGGATGGTGTTATCCCGGGTTTCGATAAATCCCTGCAATTGGATTTTGAGGGCGCCTATGACGATATCCCTCTAAACGTTAAAGGAACCCTGGGTCCGATTTGGGCCTGGGTCGAACCGGGCTGCACATTGCCGGCGGACCTGACTGTTGAAGCGGGTGGCGCAACCGCCAATGTAAAAGGAGAGCTGCGCGATCCATATAATTTGAAAAATCTGACCTTTAAAATTTCCGCCGCAGGCGCTTCCATTCCGGATGTCGCCAAGCTGGCCGGGGTAAACGAAGTGCCTGAATTAGGCGCCTTTAAGTTGATGGCCACGGTTGCCGATCCGGAGGGCAAACTGGCAGCTGAAGGACTGGATCTCCGCGTTGGTTCTGAGGACCTGGCCGAAATCATGATTACCGGCGGTGTCAAAGATCTACTGGCCCTGGAGGGCATCCATCTCAATGTCACAGCCCGAGGCAAGGATTCGGCCAAATTGACTGAACTCGGCATCCCCGCGCTTCCCCGGCAGGGCGCCTACCACCTATCGGCCACAATTGCGGATGTCGAGCTCAGGGTATTTGCGGCCAATGACTTAAAGGTGGTCCTGGCCGAAAATGAAGTCAACGGCCAAATGCAGTTGAGCCTGGCGCAGCAGATACCTCAGCTAACGGCCAATCTGACATCTCAAAAATTTGAACTGGGGCCCTTCAATCTGGATCTCAAAATGTCCGGTCCGTTGGATAAACCGGCCATCAAAGAAATCGATCTTCAACTGGGGACCCCGGAACTCGCAAAAATTCATTTAAACGGTAGCGTCGCAGATCTAAAAGAGCTGGATGGGGTTGATCTCAATTTTGAGGCCCGCGGTAATAACCTGGCCAATTTAGAGCAGCTTACCAAACAGCCGCTGCCGGTCCGCGGGGCCTTCAGTGCATCCGGCAAATTCCTCATCCCGGTTCATAAAAATCTGAAAATTCCCAAACTGAAGATCAGCGTCGGAAAAACCATCATCACAGGGTCGCTGGACCTGGATCTCAGAAATCAAAAGCCCCAGCTGAGCGCTAATCTGTCTTCGTCAAAAGTGGACCTTGCCAATGTTCTTTCTCCGGAACTTGCGAAGCTGCCCTGGGTAAAAGGCCTGGCAAACATACATCCGGTTAAACTGAATGCCAAATTGGCCGGTTTTGCCAAGGATTTTGCCGCCGAGCAGGTGGACCTGCGTCTCGGAACCTACGAATCGGCTGAGTTCCGGTTGACGGGATCGATTAATAATGTACCGGCCCAACGCGGCGTTAAGCTGAATTTCTCAGTCCGGGGGCAAGAATATGAAACGCTGAAAAAACTCCTCGGGCAGCCCTACTTTTTTGCCCCGATACCCGGTCGCGGTGCCTATAGCATATCCGGCAAAGTCCATGACCGGGAGGCGAAAATATTCCGGGTAAGCAATTTTGAATATAATTTGGATAAAATTGAGGCGAAGGGCTGGCTGGATTTAAATCTGGCCGGGCCATGGCCGCAAATCGAGGTGGAACTGTCCACCCGGAAATTTAACCCTCAGATGCTCCCGCTGCCCGACTCGGGAATGCTTGCCAACCTAAAAAAAATCGCCGATCTGGGACCGCTTAAATTTACCAGTCGGCTGAGCATCAAAAGTGGTCAGATTTCTCTGCAGCATTTGGACTTGCAGGGCGGTACCGATCAACTGGTTGCAGTCAAAGCCAAGGGGGCAATCCAGAACCTGACCGTCCAAAGCGGTATCGATCTCAATTTTGTGATCCAGGGCAACGAAGTTGCCAACCTGGAAAAAATCATCGGACACACACTGCCCCTCAAAGGCGCCTACGCAATATCCGGCACCCTCACAGATCCCAAAGCCAAAAATTACAAAGTGAACGACCTTGCTTTGAAATTGGGAGAAAATAACCTTACCGGCTGGCTGGAATTAAATTTGTCGGGCAAGCAGATGGCATTTTCAACGGATCTGGCAGCACCGCAATTCACCCTGCAGCCGTTAAACATTCCGGCGCTTGAAACCCTGGGCCGTATAGAGGATCTTGGACCGCTGAAACTGGGGGCCCGTCTTGTCGGTTCCGCTAAAAAATTTGCCCTCGAAAACCTGGATTTGAATATGGGCAGTGAACAATTGATCGCAGTAATGATCAAAGGGGCCATCAAAGATTTGTCGGCCGTAAAAGGTCTGAACCTCGAATTCGTGGTTCGAGGCAACGATTTAGCCAGCTTCGAAAAGCGTGGAGGACCAATCCTACCCTTCCAGGGACCCTTCGATTTGACCGGTCAATTTACCGACCCGGCCCCTAAAATCTACCGCACTTCTTCCCTCAAAGCCAATTTTGGTGACAACGACATCAGCGGTTGGATGGAATTGAATTTTTCAAAGGAGCGCCCTTTAGTCAAGGCCGAGTTGTCATCCCAGGAATTAGACTTGCGCCCCCTTTTGGCGAAGGCGGAAAGAGAGGATACGGCAGCACCGTCCGTACAAAATAATGGCAAAGTCTTTCCCAGCGAACCATTTCAGCTGGAGGGGCTCAAGGCAATGGACGCTAATATAAAACTTCGGAACAAACACGTTCTATTGCCGAAAATTGCCCTCAATGATGTCATCCTCGATGTTCTGCTCGATAACGGCAATCTTCTGGTAAAACCATTTACGTTTATCATCGGTGGCGGTAATGCCGACATCCAGTTTGATCTGCACCTGCAGGATACCCCCCCAACCATGACATTGGTAAACGTCATCGACGACCTTGACCTCGGCCCCATGTACGACGAACTGGGTTACCCAAGGACCTTTGAGGGCAAACTTCATACGGATATCCGGCTATCCGGCCGGGGCGCCTCCGTGGCTGAATTAATGGCGGGACTCAACGGCGGCATATATTCTACGATGAACAACGGCCGCATGGACAGCCAGTACCTTGACCTGCTTCAAAAATACCTTGGCTCCAATGTCCTGCAGTTGCTCAATCCGTTTAAATCACAGGAACAATACAGCCGGATTAATTGCTCTGTCAATCAGATCGATATTAAGGACGGTTTGGCGGAAGTAAAATTACTGCTCGACAACGAACAAACCAGTATCGTGGGAGTCGGCGACGTCAATTTAAAAACCGAGACACTGAAATTAGGCATCAAGCCGATTCCCAAAAAGGGATTTGGCCTCCGTGACATCGGCGGGGTCAGTTTTAGTTTTAAGGAACTGTCCCAGCCGTTTCGATTGGGCGGCACCCTTGCGAAACCGTCCCTCGTCCTGGATGCCAGCGGGACAGCCTTTACGCTCGCAAAAGCTGCCGGCGCGCTGGCCCTGTTTCCCCTGATAGGGCCGGTGGGTCTGGCTGCCTTTTTTGCGGATGTATCCGTGGGCAAGCAGGATGCGTGTGCGAAGGCCATGCAGCTCATCCAAAAAAAAGAACAAGCTGCCAACAGAACCGACGCGGATCAGACGCCGAAAAAGGCCGATCCTCAATCCAATAAAGTTACAAAGTAAAATTAGTTAGCAATGATAAGAAGCTTCTTCTATCATAATTAGACTGGATTTCCTTATGCAATGTGAAAAACAGCTAAATGATGGATTGCGGCTATGCATCTAACCTCTTGAAAAATTATATCTTTCGTCCGCCAATCCTAAATTTTTAGCCCACCTTCAAGGATTCGATGCAGGCACGAAGTCCACAATTTTTGCGAGGAGAATATTTTGTATATTTGTCATTATGTAATCTGCTAAAAGTATCAGCCTCTCTGTAGGCTCAGACTCTTACTTACACATTGACTCTCAAGGGGAATTCCTCTATGGTTTTCCCCCAGCAAAGCAAGCCCTTATCACTCCACTTCACTGACTATCACGAGGGAGAAAACCATTATGAGAGGTAAACTGGGGATCATTTTATTGATCGCTTTTTTCGCAAACCCGCTATCAGCTCAAGAACTAACAGGAACCCTTCAACAGATTAAAAAATCCGGTCAAATCAGAATCGGCTATCGTGAGTCTGAACCACCCATGTCTTTTTTGGACAAAGACGGCAACCCGACTGGTTATTCTATTGATATCTGTAAGGGAATAGTAAATGAAGTTGAAAACAAAATAGGTATGGCCGTAAAGGTAGAATATGTTCCCGTAACAGCTGATGGGCGATTTAAGGCACTGGGCGATAACGAAATTGACATATTATGTGGCTCAACTACTAAAACGCTTTCCCGAAGTGAACTTGTTGACTTTACGCAACTGACATTTGTCACCGGCGCTTCACTAATGACCTTAAAAGATAATAAGACTCTTGATTCTGCCGGTTTTGATGGAACAAAAATTGGAGTCGTGAAAGCCACAACGACCGCAATCGCATTGAAAAAACTCATTCAAGAAACATCAACGAATGCGGAAGTTGTTTTATTCAATTCAGCAAAAGAAAGCATCGAAGCGCTACGACAGAAGAAAATCGATGCCTTTTCTTCAGACCAGATCGTACTTATTGGTTTAGCTCTAAAAGAGCATGACCCAATGAACTTTGTGATTAAGTCCGACGTGTTCTCCTTTGAGCCTTTTGCACTTGCCGTAAGGCGAAACGATGCAGATTTTCGTCTTGTTGCAGATCGGGTGATATCTAAACTTTACCGATCAAGAAAGATTCTTGAAATATACGACAAATGGATTGGCAAGTTTACCCGAAAAAGGCTTCCCATATTCGATGCAATGGTCAAACTTAATGCAACACCAGAGTGAGAATATTACGGATATCGTAACAATGCATGGAACGAATAGAAAATATAGATTAGTTTTGGCATTGTAAATTTTTTCCCCTCAAAGATCCTTCCTTTTTTGATACGAAATCCATCAAATTCGTAAATTGGCGCTTCAGGCACGAAGTCCACAATTTTCGCAAGGCTGAAATTTTGTATATTTGTCATTGTGCAATCCACAATCTGAAAAGTCTTGTGATATACGTTTGATATCTGTAAAATTGCCAAAGTTGTGGTACTCTCAATATACATGGAATTTTGGTGAAAATGTGCTGTTGGAAAGATATCCCCATTGGGGAGTTGAACTTATGGAGATCAAGCCCCCGATGTCATTTTGAGAAGTGTACCAACTTAACCTCAAAGAAAGATGATAACATGATAAAAATTGATGTTGACATTAAGAGACGCAATGTTAAAAAAGCTAATATTTTTCAGCGAATTTTTGATTCAGCAGTTGATAACGTGTTTTGATTTGTGAGTTAAAACTAATTTGACTTAAAAGGAGGAAGTTATGGCCGGCAAACCAATTTCTGTTAAATTTCAACCGAAAAAAGGATCTGAACAAGCATTTTTTGCAGAACAAGATCAACGTAAACTCAGAGAACTCAGAAAAGCGGTAGCTAACGAAGCAACCAAAAAATATACCGAAAAACATAAGTATCATTGTTTTAGATGTGGTACACAAAGCTTAGCTGAAATCGACGAGGGCAATGTCAAAATTGACATATGTGTAAATAAAAACTGCGGCGCGATTCATTTGGATCCAGGTGAACTAAAAGAAATTATTAAAGATCGAAAAGCTCTTCCAGCAGCAAAAAAAGCTTTTTTATCTGTATTTAAGAAATAATGATTTTTAAGCAACTTGTGATCTCTAACATATCGCATTTGTAACGCAATTGCAGATAACTGCCATGTAACACAGGTTTCTTATCCGTTTAAAACCTTTGATATCTCCCAAGGTATCAGTAGTATTAGCTGCCCTTTAAAACCTGAGATATCCATTTCAGATCTGCAAAATTGGCAAAGTTGTGGCAATCTTAATGTATCGAACTTTCGTGATATAAGACTTAGATCGCTATTTTAATGTGTTTTTGGACTAAAGATTGAATAGCTACCGCTCGCTTTTGCGACTACGATTCCATTATCGGCGCGTTTCTGAAACAATGACCCAACTCAGGGAGGAATTACACTACAGGTCATGAGGTTAGTTTGATCATTGTAGATGTTTGCCGAGTAATTTGTCAAAAGAGAAATTGATCGGTTCACCTCCTTTCTGAGGTTTCGTTGATTGGCCAAATTGGCTCTACGTTGAGAAACGATTTTATCTTTTAGACCCCGATGGCATTGATCGGGGGTGACATAATCGATTCCAGAATGGTAATGCTCGGTATTGTACCAGGCAAAGAATCGATCGAAGTATTTTGTGGCATCCTCGCAATCCAAAAATCTTCCTGGATACTCGGCTGCGGTCTTAATTGTAGAAAACGCCGATTCCACAAATGGATTGTCATTGGGGGTTCGGGGACGCGCAAATAACTGGGGCATATGATGGGTATCAAACATCTGCTTTATCGGTTTGGCTTTCATCTGACGGCCGCGATCGTTGATAATCTCAGGACGTTGGTCCTCAGGCAGGTCCAGTATGTTTTCAGAAAGTAGCGCCCATTCAAGAAGCTGACGAGCTTGCTGAGCTGTCTGATTCCAGCTGACCAGCCAGTTTAGGGCTTTGCGGGAATATTCATCCAGCAACAGGTAAAGATAGACGAAAAGCCCTTTTTCATAAGTCAGCAGATAGCTGATATCCCAACACCAGCGCTGGTTGGCACCGCTCAGTTCTTTTCGAACCGGCGGAAGCGATCGGCCGTTGTGATGCCGGTGCTTTCCACGCATGCACATCAGGCCCTCGGAACGTAAGATGCGATATACCGAAGAGAAAGAGACAAAAAACAGTTTAAGATCCCAGCCGGTCACCGTCAGCATCCGATGCGATAGATCCACATACTGTTGTGCTTTGGCCATCTGCAAAACCGCCTCTCTTTCCACCGGTAAAAGTTTATGCACAGGACTTTTCGGACCCGGCTTTGCGTTGTCAAGGCTTGCTCCCTGGGCAAGCTTGCTGCGCCAGCGGTTGACCCTGCGACGGTTGATTGCCCACATCCGACACACCCTTATCATGGAGATTCTTTTGTCTTTTGCGGTTTCAATGCTCAAGGCAATCTCAACTTTCTGCTCCGACTCAAGCCAACGGCCCGCTATCTTTCCCACGAACCCCCATT
>JAQYWI010000158.1 GCA_030145015.1 Desulfobacterales bacterium | reverse complement strand
AAGCAAAGCCGGCTGAAAATCAGATCGATGGCTTTTGTTATGAGCTTTGGCCCAAATTACTGCATGATTAATTTTCAAAGAGCAAAAATTTTCAGTCGGAAACCGTCACCGGTTCTCCGACAGACTCTATGGACCAACAAAAAGCGGTTAACAATACACGCGTTAGCGGTATCCGGTCAAGTATTATGGATCGTTGACAACAAATGCTTAGACCTATAAAATTATACGCTTGGCCGTTATAGACAAATGATATACGGTTATCCGGATCAAACAGCTGATTTTGTGCCCAAAGGAGTAAAAGCATGCGAGTTGGAATCGGATATGACATTCATCGTTTGGTGAAAGGGCGCCCGCTGATATTAGGCGGTGTGACGATTGCATATGAGAAAGGATTGCTGGGTCATTCAGATGCGGATGTGCTGGTGCATGCGATATGTGATGCACTTTTGGGAGCAGCCGGTCTGGGCGATATCGGATTGCACTTCCCGGATACGGATCCGCAACTTAAAGATATATCCAGTCTAAAACTGCTATCCAAAATCTGTCACAAGCTGGCTGAAAAAAGATTTCGCATCATCAACCTTGATTCAACCATATTTGCCGAAGCACCGAGATTAGGGTCTTATCGACACGAAATGCAAAACAGCCTTGCAAAAGAAATGAATATCGCACCGAATGCAGTCAATATCAAAGCAACGACCACCGAAGGTTTGGGTGTGATCGGAAAAGGGCAGGGGATTGGTGCGATGTGTGTTGCCCTGATCGAATGAAAAAAGACATGATTGTTGCCAGTACCCGCAGACTGGTTTATTTTAATCAGTTAGCTTCGCTTATATGGTCTACGTGGAATGATGGAATAATGGAATACTGGAATAATGGTAAAGAACGCATAATTCAGTTGATATTTTTTGGATCCATGATGGTTTATCATATCTATCAAGAATTTTACGATACAATGCAATAAAGACCCAATACTCCAGCATTCCATCCTTCCATCATTCCAATTGTTGAGCGCAGTGTTCGTTAAAGGCTCCATGCTTTTAATATGTTATAGAGATTCCGAGACGCTATGACTTCGTTTAAACTCGTTTCTAGTTTTGAACCAACAGGCGATCAGCCCCAGGCCATCGAGGCGCTAAGCCGAAATATACGCAATGGTCATCGACACAACGTGTTGTTGGGGGTTACCGGTTCGGGTAAAACATTTACAATCGCCCAAGTTATTGCCCGGATCGATAAGCCGACACTGGTGCTGGCGCCCAATAAAACCCTGGCGGCTCAACTTTATAACGAATTTAAGCAATTATTCCCCGAAAATGCCGTCGAATATTTCGTAAGCTACTATGATTATTATCAACCCGAGGCCTATATCCCTTCCACGGACACCTATATCCAAAAGGATTCATCCATCAATGACATGATTGACAAACTGCGCCATTCTGCTACCCGTTCGGTGCTGTCGCGCAGAGATACTGTGGTTGTCGCCAGTGTCTCGTGTATTTTTGGGCTGGGAGCACCGGAAGATTATCTATCCTTGCGGGTGGATCTTGAAGTTAATATGGAGCTTGCCAGGGACAAATTCCTGTTCGATCTGATTTCGATGCATTATGAGCGTAACGATGTTGACTTTTTCCGGGGCGTATTTCGGGTACGCGGCGACCGGGTGGAAATTTTTCCGGCCTATGAAGAAGATCAGGCGATTCGTATTGATTTTTTCGGGGACGAGATTGAAAGCATTGCTTTGTTTGACGCCCTTAGAGGAAAAGTGCTCAAGCGCCTGAAACGGGTTACCATTTTTCCGGCAAGTCATTATGTGACTTCCAGGGTCACCCGTGAAAAAGCCACCAATACCATTGTCAACGAGTTGAAAGGGCGCGTCGAATATTTCCGAAACGAAAACAAATTAATTGAGGCCCAGCGCATCGAAGAGCGCACCCATTTTGATCTGGAAATGATGCAGGAACTCGGATACTGCCATGGTATCGAAAACTATTCGCGGCATTTGACCGGAAGAAAATCCGGAGAGCCCCCTCCAACCCTGTTAAGTTATTTTCCAAAGGATTATCTAATGGTCATCGACGAAAGCCACATTGCCGTCCCTCAGCTTCGGGGGATGTATCGAGGCGATCGGTCTCGTAAAAAGACGCTTGTCGAATATGGATTTCGGCTGCCCTCGGCACTGGATAACCGGCCGCTTCAATTTGAAGAATGCCGCGCTCGCATACCCCAGGTGGTCTATGTCTCCGCCACCCCGGCTGATTACGAACTTTCGAAATCCAAAGATTCCCTTGTTGAACTCATTGTCCGTCCGACCGGTTTAGTCGATCCGCAGGTGGAAGTGCGCAGTGCTGAAAATCAGGTGGACAATCTTTACGAAGAAATTTTGCTGCGCCAAAAACAAAACGAACGGGTTCTGGTGACGACTCTGACGAAACGGATGTCCGAAGACCTCACCGAATATTATTCAGATCTGGGCATTCGGGTTCGCTATTTGCACTCAGACATCAAAACGCTCGAACGCATGGAAATTATCCGAGACCTCCGAATGGGAAAATTTGACGTCCTGGTCGGCATCAATCTGCTGCGGGAAGGATTGGATATCCCCGAAGTTTCGCTGGTGGCTATACTCGATGCGGATAAAGAAGGTTTTCTGCGTTCGACGCGATCTCTCATCCAAACCATTGGACGGGCTTCCCGAAACGTCCGGGGAACGGTCCTATTGTATGCGGACAGGGTCACCCGCTCAATGCATCAGGCCATGGACGAAACCCGGCGGCGCCAAAGAATTCAACACATTTACAATCAGCAGCATAATATTACACCGCAAACCATACGCAAAGAAGTGACTAAGACCTTTGATTTCGGGAAAAGAACTGAGACCGCACCTGAATCTGAAGTCGCGGAAGCTTTTGCCGAGTACAAATCACTGGACGATATAGATACGGTCATAAGATCTCTGGAAACCGAAATGCAGGCAGCAGTGAAGTCTCTTGAATTCGAGCACGCCGCAGAGCTGCGAGATCAAATTAAGGACCTGAAAAAGCTGATGGTGTTCGAGGCTTAAACTTAAAAAACTAATGAGCTAAAATTAAAAATGAGCTAAAATGCCTAAAATTGAGGAATTCTGCCCGTCGAGAGCCTCTGGGTCGAACGATCCCTTTTATAAAATAGATGGAGCACAGCGACACCATAACTTTAGGCATTTTAGCTCATTTTAGGCACTTCACAAAAATGAAGGAATTAACCGACCATAGCACCCAGCGCTTGAGCGTTGCGGAAAAACTAGCCCGAACGGGGCATGAACCCGGCGTGTATTTCCTGAAAGATGAAAACAATGTGATCATTTACATCGGCAAAGCACGCGACCTGAGAAAACGCCTGGCGGCCTATTTTAAAAATAGCGGCCGCATGGATATGAAGACCGGTGTACTGGTCAATAAAATTTGTGATTTTGATACGATTATTACCGACAATGAAAAAGAGGCCTTAATTTTAGAGTCCAATCTGATCAAGGGCCACCGACCGCGTTACAATGTGATTTTAAAGGACGACAAACGCTATCCTTCTCTGAGGTTGGATCCGGAAGATGATTATCCCAGTTTTTCAATCGTGCGTAAAATCGGAAAAGACGATGCGATCTACTTTGGTCCTTTTGCCTCCGCCCATGCAGTCCGCGAAACCCTTAAAACCATAAACAAGACCTTTAAATTGCGGAAGTGCCGTGCGCGGGATTTTAAAACACGCACGCGTCCATGTCTGCATTGTCAGATGGCAGGGTGTCTGGCTCCGTGTTGCCTGGATGTTGATCCACGGGTGTATCAGGAGCAGGTAAATGAAGCGATCATGTTCCTTAAAGGCCGTGCCTCGGATCTGGTCGTAAAAATCAAAAAACAAATGAATGCTGCCGCCCGAGCACAGGAATTTGAAAAGGCCGCCCGGCTCAGAGACAAAATGTTTTCGCTGCAAAGAACAATCGAGAAGCAAATTGCGGTCACCACAGATTTCCAGGATCGAGATGTGTTTGCGATTGTCAGATCCAGGGGGTATGCCTGGGTTACCGTTTTGAACGTCATGGGCGGCTTTCTCACAGGCACGCGGCATTTTAGCTTTGAAGAAATTATTTCAACCGACGCGGAGGCCATGGGCACCTTTATCCGGCAATATTACGAAAAAACGACTTTCCTGCCCAAAGAACTTTTGGTCTCAACGGAGATGGAGGACGCGAAACTTATCGAAGAATGGTTTAAAACGGTTAAGCGCAAAAAAGTGAAAATCCTGAATCCCAAAAGAGGGGAGAAAGCAAAATTGATGCACATGGCAATCCACAATGCTGAAAATGAGCTTCAGGGTTGGATCGCCGCGCGAACCGCAGAGATGGATTTGCTGTTGCGGCTTCAAAAAAGGCTTAAATTAGCCAAGCTGCCCGAGCGAATTGAATGTTTTGACAACTCCAATATATCGGGAGCCGCGCCAGTTGCCGGCATGGTCGTGTTTGAAAAAGGGAAAGCCAAAAAATCAGCGTACCGCAAGTTTAAAATCAAAGCCGTAAACACACAGGACGACTATGCCTATATGTCTGAAGTGTTGACCCGGCGGCTTGGAAAAATAAACCCGCAACAGGCGTCCGCATCGATTCCGGATCTTTTGATGGTCGACGGCGGCAAAGGACAGTTAAACATTGCTTTAGCCATAATAGAGGAGCTGGGCCTCGAAGGTCAGTTTGAACTTATTGCGATTGCCAAAAAAGATGATCAAAAGGGTGAAATTGAGGATAAGATATTTAAACCGCACAGGACCAACCCCATTGTTTTCGGCAAAAACAGGGATCTGCTTCTTTTCTTACAGCGGATCCGAGACGAAGCCCATCGGTTTGCGATTACCTTTCACCGCAAACGGCGAACAAAAACCGCTTTGCAATCAGAGCTGGATGCCATCCCGGGGATCGGCCAAAAAAGAAAAACGATCCTGCTGAAACACTTTAAAAGTATAAAAAAAATCCGGGAAGCAAACATCAATGATCTAAATGCGCTCCCCGGAATCAGTCACTCGACGGCTCAGGCTGTACACAGGTATTTGAATTCCCAGTCGAGATAGGTTTCAGGTGTCGGGTGTCAGGATTGCGAACCCGATGACGTCAAGAATTATCAGATTCCGCAGGCGAGTTACATCTGTTTAATTGGTTTGATTGGTTTAATTTGTTCAATTGGTTCGGTTTAAGCCAACCAATTCAACCAATGAGACAAATAAAACTAATCTAACAAGTCCTTGAACCCTGAACCTCAAGACTGACACCTGAAACCTGACACCTGAACCCGACTAGTAATCCAGCTTTTTCAGAAACGCTTTCAGTTCCTGGACTGCGGCCGCAGAATTTTGTAAAGCGGCATCTTCTTCTTTGGTTAACGTAATCTCAATGATCTCTTCTGCACCCCCGGCACCCAATTTAACCGGTACACCAATAAACAAATCGTTTATTCCGTATTCGCCTTCAAGATATACCGCACAGGGTAAGATTTTCTTTTTGTCTTTTAAAATCGATTCAGACATTTCAACCGCGGCAGAAGCCGGTGCATAATACGCGCTGCCGGTTTTTAACAAACCAACAATTTCAGCTCCGCCATTGCGGGTGCGGTCAACCAGTGCGTCAATACGATCTTCGGAAAGCAGTTCGGTGATGGGAATTCCGGCGACGGTTGAGTAGCGCGGCAAAGGAACCATTGTATCACCGTGCCCGCCGAGAACAAAAGCATGGGTATTTTCCACGGAAACATTTAATTCCATTGAGATAAATGCCCGAAATCTTGCCGAATCCAAAACCCCCGCCATCCCCAAAAGCCGCTCTTTGGGAAAACCACTGGCTTCATGGGCCACATGACACATGGCATCCAGGGGATTGCTGACAATAATCAGGATTGAATCGGGTGATAAAGCCGTAATTTCTTGGGTTACTGTTTTTACGATGCCGGCATTGGTGCTGATGAGATCATCGCGGCTCATTCCCGGTTTTCGGGGTATGCCCGCTGTAATAATGACAATATCGGAGCCCGCTGACGCATCGTATGAATTGGCGCCGGTAAGATGGGCGTCGTGTTTTTCAATAGGCGCTGCTTCGGTCAGATCCAGAGCCTTACCTTGAGGAACGCCTTCAATAATATCGATTAAAACGACATCACATAGCTCTTTTTCGGCCAATCGCTGCGCGGCGGTGGCACCGACATTTCCGGCTCCAATAACGGTTACTTTTTGGTTCATACATGCCTCCTTCCATCTTGATAGTTATATAAGACTTTGATTGCCAACCTAATTTATATAGTTCTCAAATATTGACAGGGAGTACAAAAATAGGATAAATTATAATTACTTCAATAAATTTTGGGCTTTTTTTGGATTGACAAACTATAGCCTTTGCTGACAAAAGTGTATTGTTTCGGTTCCAACCCGATCTTTGTTTTGATATGGGTAAATATTCTAATTATTAAAGAAAATACGGCTCTGATCCGATAGTAGCATCGAAGAACTTTATAAGGCGAAAACATTAACTTTATGGCTATCGTTAATCTAAAAAAAAGACAAATTGAATGCAAAATCGTGTATTACGGACCGGGGCGATGTGGTAAAACAACAAATCTGGAGTATATCTACAAGAGTTTTAAAAATCAAGTAATGGGGGAAATGGTCTCCATTAATACGGATGGGGATCGGACCCTTTTTTTTGATTTTCTTCCTCTGGATCTGGGTAAGGTGAGAGGCTGCGATCTTCGTGTTCAATTATACACTGTTCCGGGACAGGTCCGATATAGTTCCACCCGGAAACTGGTGTTAAGAGGGGCCGATGGTGTTATATTTGTTGCTGATTCACTGGAAGTCAGGCGTGAGAAAAATTTACTTGCCCTAAAAGATTTGCAGCAAAACCTCAAAGATTACGGTCTCAGCATCTTCAAAGTGCCGCTGGTGATGCAGTTTAACAAAAGAGATCTTGATGGAGAAAATATTCCCCTCATGCCGCTTGAAAAAATGAATCACGATCTCAATCGGCAATTAAAAGTCCCGAGTTTTCCCGGCAGTGCCTTAAAGGGGGGTGGTGTCGGCAAGAGTCTTCACGCCATCCTGAAACTTGTCATGCAAGCGGTTCAGGGTGAGTTAAGCTAGCCCATAAATTAATTCAAAGTCCCGATTATATTTTTAATTATTAAATCGGGATGTTTTCGTGTTACAATCAGTATGTCCTTTAAATCAGCATATTTTACGACCTGATTTGGAAATTTAGCCATAATTCATGAATAGCAATAGTGATTTATCCGGAAGCCTGAACTTTCTCAATTTAGGCGAATTGTTAAATCTGCTCGGTTCCAACGGCAGCTCAGGTGTGTTGCGCATTAAAAGCAGCTACGCATCTGAGCCGGGCAGTGTGTATCTGCACAAGGGTAACCCGATAAACGCCGCCAACGGCTCGCTGTCCGGGCTGGATGCCGTTTTTGCATTATTTGGTTGGACCGAAGGCGAATTTGAATTTACAGAGGAAGATGTCACTTGTACGAAGACAATCACCAAGAGCCGAATGGAAATCATTCTGGATGGCCTGCGGTTGTTGGACGAGGGCAAGATCAAAAAACTGGGGCAGTCCACAGCAGCAAAAGAGCAACGCGAATCCCCTGTCATGTCCGGACAACTTCCGTTAATTAAAGGTCCTTTGGTCGATTATTCATATATTGTCGATGAAGAGGGGTTTTATGACGGTGATGAGATCGTGCAAGAAGGTAATCATGGTGATTGGATTTGGGTCATTTTGGAAGGTACCGCCGAGATTATCAAGCAGGCCGAGAAAGGTCCTATCCAACTGTTGAGAATTGGAGATGGTGCTTTTCTGGGCAGTGTCGCCGCTCTAATTTCCGGTGGCAGAGTGCGCAGCGCAACCGTTAAAGCCGTGGGCAACGTGCAGTTGGGGATGCTGGATTCACAGCTGCTTGCCAATGAACTGGCCAATGTGTCTGCTGATTTTAAGAATTTGTTGATCAGCATGGATTCAAGACTGCGGCAAGTCATCGAGATGGCAGTAAATATCAAAGCTGACCATAATAATCTCGAGGAACTTATCCAGGGCAAAAAACAACTGATAAAGCAGGGCCAGAAGGAAGAACGCTTATTCACAATAAGGGACGGACAGGCGGTTATCGCACGTCAAACCGAAAACGGCTATATGCCGCTTGCACAACTTAAAAAGGGGGATTTTTTCGGACGGGTCCCGTTTCTGGACATGGGACATGAACCTTATTCCGCTGCGGTTTTTTCATCGCAAGATCTAAAATTAGCGGCTGTAGACTCTGAAAAACTGAAATCCGAACATGAAGGACTATCGTCCACAATTAAAAACATCATTGAACATCTGGCGACCTCTGTTTCAGTAACCACCCTGGCGACCTGTGATTATCGAATAAAAGAGGCATAAAGATATACGAACTTCAACCGCCAACAAGAAGTGGTTTCAAAACCTCAGATCAGGTTCAAGGGCTAGGCGCAGGCCGATCGAGAAAGCGCAGCATACATTTGGGTATGTGAGCATTTATCGGAGGCCTGCAACGCAGCCATTGGGCCTCAGATGGGGTTTTGGTAACACTTCTAAAGAAATTACGTGAGGACCATGGCCACGCAAGAAAAAAGAAAACACGCTCGATTTAGCTCACTGAACCTTTCATATGTGTGTCTCGATGAGAATAACCAAATTATCAAGCAAGGGATGGGCAGGACGCTAAATGTATCCGAATCCGGCATCCTGCTGGAAACCCATTTTCCGATCGATAAAAGCCACATTGTCACCCTGACCTTGGGCTTGGGGGAGGATCTAGTCGATATCAAAGGACGTCCGATACACATACGCACAAACACAGGGGGCAAGTACGAAGTGGGCATCGAGTTTA
Source organism: Desulfobacterales bacterium (assembly GCA_030145015.1). The sequence continues at coordinate 4,141 of JAQYWI010000158.1, read as the reverse complement.
CCGAACCCGACCCCAAAGCCAGCCGGTCACTTAAAAAATTTGTTGATGCATTCAGAGGACAAAACGAAAAAGACGAATGATCTGATCTGGTTAAGAATTTTTTATCCCAACTTTCCACCTATCCCTTGACCTTCACCCAATAATATCCCATATAAATACGTCCCTATCGGACTTTTTGGAGTTGCGCTTAAAATTTTTTTCTTTTATCTGTTTCTATTAAATATAACGTATAATTTCATATAGTTATAATCATATTTGACAAAAGAGAGGAGCCAAGGGATGAATAGACCTGTCAGTGAAACGGATTTTCCGGAACTGAAACTTTTAAAACGCGGCAAGGTTCGAGATATCTATGATCTCGGTGACTATCTTCTAATGGTGGTAAGCGACCGGATTTCAGCATTCGATGTGGTCATGCCGGAACCCATCCCGGATAAAGGAATTATCCTGACTCAGATTTCATTGTTTTGGTTCGATATCATTGAGTCGCTGATTCAAAATCATGTTGTCGCCCGCGAAGTGGATCAATTTCCGGAAGTCTGCCGTCCATATGCAGATGTCTTGCGGGGTCGCAGCATGCTGGTAAAAAAGGCCCAGCCGCTGCCGGTTGAATGTATTGTCAGGGGCTATGTTTCAGGTTCCGGTTGGAAAGAATATACCGAAAAGGGTAGCATCTGCGGCATTCAGTTACCCGAGGGGCTGCAAGAATCACAGAAGCTGCCGGAGCCCATTTTTACACCATCGACTAAAGCCGAACACGGAGAGCACGATATTAATATCGATTTCGAGGAAGCCGCCAAACTTGTCGGTCAAACCAGAGCAGAAAATCTCCGACAGCTCAGTATTGAAATATACAAAACGGGGGTCGAACTGGCTGATCAGAAGGGTATCATTATTGCTGACACCAAATTTGAATTCGGGTTAATAGAGGACGATCTTATCCTGATCGATGAAATTCTAACTCCGGACTCATCACGGTTCTGGCCGAAGGAAAGCTACCGCCCGGGCGGACCCCAAAAGAGCTATGATAAACAGTACCTGCGAGATTACCTAAATTCATTGGATTGGAACAAAAAGGCCCCCGGGCCGCCGCTGCCCGAAGATGTTATTTCCGATACACGCAAAAAATACCTGGAGGCACTAACGCAACTTACCGGCAGCAGCCATGGACTCTAAGTCACCCGACAATCAAAATGTTTCCAAGGATATACCTTTAGATCCGGCTCTAGCGTTACAGACGGTCATGCTGGCCGACATCGATTCAGCCGATACCACTTTTCGCATTACCACCCGGACAGAATTGGATAATTTAGTCTTATCCATTCAAAAACTGGGTTTGATGCACGCCCCGGTGTTGAAATACAATCCGGGCGGATATGTCATTGTCTGCGGGTTTCGCCGGATTGCCGCCTGTCGGAATTTAGGCTGGACCCGGATTCCTGCCCGAGTTTTAAGGGAAAACTTCGGCTTTTTCGAAATGGCCCGGCTGGCGGTTGCAGATAATGCCTTGCAAAGGCCACTGAACCTTATTGAAACATCCAGAGCGTTAAAATTATTGACGGGGGTTAAGACCGAAAAAGAGGTCTTAGTGGCAGCGGCCGCAGAATTGGGTTTACCGCTCAGCCCTTCCATTGTCCCTAAGCTAACAAAAATTTGCGATCTGCCCCTGCCGATCCAGAAAGGTATCCTGGCTGATGTCATCGATCTGTCAATGGCGTTAGAACTTGACAGATTAAACCCTGAGGATGGACAAGCCCTCCTTGGGCTCTTCGATCACCTTAAAGTGGGATTAAACAGACAAAGAGAGCTGCTTTTACTGCTGGAAGAAATCTCACAGCGTGAAGAGATTCCCATCCAGCAACTGATGACGGAAAAACCATTAAATCATATTTTAGAAAATACAGAGATAGACCGGTCTATTAAAAGGCAAAAGGTACGAACGTATCTTCGGCGGCGCAGATTTCCTATGATTTCAGAGGCCGAAACGCAATACCGGGCCTTTGTCAAACAGCTCAAGCTGGGTCCACATATTACCTTGATGCCGCCAAAAGATTTTGAAGGGATGACTTATACGATGACAATTCGATTTGATAATCAAAAAGAGTTGAAAAATTTGAAAGCTAAGCTTGAAAAAATAATTCATCATCCCGGCCTTGGTAAAATCCTCGATGGATAGAATTTATGCGAATATCAAAGCTTTTCATCAATAGACAAGTTGCCGATCACCCAACGACACGATCCATTCAATCTCGTCTGAAGGTGCCCTCTGAATCAGTCCAAAGCGCTCAACAGGTATATGCAGCGATATCCGAGGCGGCCGATCCGGTGCAGAAAGGCAAAGAAATTCTGTACCTGACCCGCAACAAGGGGGCTTTCTTAAAAAAGTGCCCGGGCACACGGCATTATACCTGTTGCGATTATCAAATTCTGCACATCGGCACCTTTTGCTATATGGATTGCACCTATTGTGTTCTGCAGACTTATTTTCATCCCCCCATTCTTCAGTATTTTGTAAATCACGAAGATTTAATGGCAGAACTGGACTCGGTTTTGTCGCATAAAAAGATACTTCGAATCGGCACGGGCGAATTTACCGATAGTTTGATCTGGGAGTTATGGACGGATGTGTCCAATCTGCTGGTGCAACGCTTTGCGGCTCAAAGCCATGCTGTCCTCGAGCTAAAAACAAAAACAACTGCTATCGAGCAATTAGAAAACCTCGCTCACAACCGTAAGACAATTGTGGCCTGGTCCTTGAACACGAAACACATCATCAGCACCGAAGAACGTGCGACAGCCAGCCTTTCAGCCAGACTCGAAGCTGCCGCCAGATGCGAATCCTGGGGATATCCGCTGGCCTTTCATTTTGATCCCCTGATCATTTACGACGGCTGCGAAAGAGATTACACCGAGGTCATTGAAGATCTGTTTTCGCATGTATCGCCGGACAACATTGTGTGGATCAGCCTGGGAACCCTGCGTTTTCCATCTTCGGTAAAAACGGTAATTCAGAACCGGTTTCCGGATTCTAAAATTGTATACGAGGAATTCATTACCGGACCGGACGGTAAAATGCGCTATTTTAAGCCACTGCGAATTAACATATACCGAAAAATTATCGCTTGCATCCGCGAACATGCGCCGGATACTGCGGTCTACCTGTGTATGGAAAATGATGAAATCTGGCGAAAATCATTGGGCTTTATCCCCGCTGATGTTGGGGGGTTGCCGCAGATGCTGGACATGCGTGCAATAAAACTCTGTAATCTTAACTCAAATGACATCCCCTAATCAAAGTGTTTGTTGTCCGTAGGCCGTTGTCCGTAGAATATGGCTTTATCCCTCATGGGAAATAGCAACGGACCAAGAACAACGAACAACAGACCTGATGTTTGCAGCCATGAAACGACTCATCGCGTTAACATTCGTTTGTTTATTATTTTTTCTGTTCCAGCAGGCGAGTTCAGCCGATACCTGGCATCGGGTTAAATGGGTAATAGACGGAGACACGGTTGTTATAAGTAACGGGCATAAGGTACGTTACATCGGAATTGATGCGCCGGAGTTGGGGCACGACGATCATGAAGCTGAGCCTTACGGGGACGAGGCCAAGCGGTTTAACGTATCGCTGGTGAATCGGAAAATCGTTCGTCTGGAATTCGACAAAGAGCGCAATGATCAATACGAAAGACTGCTTGCTTATGTTTTTCTAAAAGACGGCACCTTTGTAAACGCCGAAATCCTTTCAATCGGTTACGCTTATCTGCTGTACCACCGGCCGAATATAAAACACAATTCGATAATGCTCCAGTCTCAGCGAGCGGCCATGTCGGCTAAAAAGGGAATCTGGCAAAATTGGACGGAGCACAAAAAAAACTATGTGGCCAATAAACGGTCACGCCGCTTTCATCTGCCTACCTGTCCGTATGGTAAGCGCATAACACCCCAGAATCGGGTCGTCTTTCAAAAAAAATGGGAGGCATTTTGGGAGGGGTACGCACCGGCGAAACGATGCCTGCCGGTGTTTGCAATACCGAAAGATTAATTCTTCTGGAATAATGGGCAGATTAGTTTATCCGCAGATTACGCAGATTTCCGCAGATTATTATTTTCTGTGTAATCTGCGGATAATATTTTTTTT
>JAQYWI010000157.1 GCA_030145015.1 Desulfobacterales bacterium | reverse complement strand
GGATCGTTGCTGCCGGCCAGTATGAGCAATCCCTGCTGGACGGGTAAAAGCCTGCCGGTGTCCGGATAGTTAATGGTTTGGGTTTCAACCCACTGGTCCACCAGATGTCGCGGAAAAAGCCATTTACCCGTTACTTTGGAGGCGGGCAGACCCTTTTCTGCAACCAGCGTGTAAACCATCTTTTCATTGACATTTAAAAATTCTGCGACCTCTTTGGTTGATAATAACTTTTTCATAAGGTTCTGCCTTTTAATCGACATGCAAAGAGTGTATAGCCAATCCAGCCTAATTACTGTTTTTATATAGCTTTTATTGTAATATTTTGTCAATATTTTTAAAAATTTGAATCTTTTATTACTTATAATAACAAATATTAACAGAAAATCTGCTCTTCATTCTGATTTTGATGCGGGAAAGCCGATTCTGGAGGGCGAAGGAGGCAAGTTTGCATATAGCAAATTATCGTACAAAATAACGGAGATTAGTGAAATTCCCGGTAATTTTCGTACAAGTTTCTGACCGCAATTGTAGGGATAAATACAATCCTTCTCCGATTAGGCGGTGGATTTGGGGGCGATAGATGGATTGACACACATGCCGATATTCCCTATACTCCAATCCTAAAAAAGGAACTTCCTATCAACTTTAGTCGATAGTATTTACATACCAGCGCAGTATTTTATCAATCCAATATCGCAGTTTACCCCTAGATTCAGTAATGTCCGGTTATGAATCAAAGATCCCTGGCAATGAAATTTAATTTCCCGACAAGCTGGCATCATGGAAGGGGGCTCTCCGGGAAATCCGGTTCTATTTTAAAAGATCTCGGCTGTAACAAAACCCTGCTGTTGACGGATAAGTCGTTAGTCGATTTAGGGGTTGTCAAACCGATCGTCACATCGCTAGAGCAATCAAATTTGGAATATCTTCTGCGTGATGACGTGACCGAAGAACCGACCGTAGGCTTTTTCGAGACGCTTGTGGAAAATCTTGATCTCGAGGATTTTGATTCGATTCTGGCTGTAGGCGGCGGAAGTGTCATCGACGTGGCAAAGGGTCTTGCCGTAATCGCCCAGTTCGGAGGCCATATCAGAAATTATGGAGGGATCGACAGGATCCCCGAGCCCCTCACGCGAAAGATCATCGCCGTTCCAACCACTTCCGGGACCGGGAGTGAGATATCCGACGGTATCGTATTGATTGACGAGAAGATTCAATCCAAATTTCTCGTTCTCAGTACCCGGATCTGTCCTGCCGTGGCAATCACAGATCCCGAAATAACAAAATCCATGCCCCCGAATATCACGGCCAACAGCGGTGTCGACGCCCTGACCCACGCGATTGAATCCTATTTATCAAAGGATGCGAGTGTCGCTTCCGAACTTTTTTCCATCAGGGCCATTGAGCTGATCGGAAGAGGACTCAAAAGGGCATATTATCATGGTAAAGATATTGACGCGCGTGAGACCGTACAGGTCGGTTCAACCATGGCAATGATTGCCGGCATGAACGCCCATATGGGACTTTGTCATGCGATGGTCATGCCATTGTGCGCGCTTTACCATATCCCACACGGTCAGGCATGCGGCATGGTTCTTCCCCATGTGCTGGGATACAATGAAGACGCTCACGAAATGAAAGTAACCAACATTTTCAAGGCCTTTGGATTCATTGATTCTGAAGCCGACACATCCGTTTCATGCGCTGAATCATATCAAAGGCTTAACGCGTTACTCGAGGAGGTCGGGATAAGCGCAAGGCTGAGTGATTTTGGTTACCGAGAAGATCATATGCAAACCATTGTTCAGGAAACCTTTAACAGTGTCCAGTGCCAATTCAATCCACGAAAAACATCCGAGGAGGATATTATTGGTATCGTTAAAAAGATGATTTAATTCCGACTTCAATCATCAGGTAATGAACTCTCCCTGCAGCAACTTGCAGGGTATCACGTCGGCTCCTGATACCCTCCGATTAAGCTGAATACAAGCGAATTCGAATTCATCCCGCGCTGCAAGCAGCGGGGAATTCGAACTTAAAGAGGGAGAAAAACCTTTTTGAGGCCATAAATCAAATATATAACACCAGCGGGAAGGGGATTTTCACTGGCGTCTTTCCATAAGGACAATTTGAAATACGGTGAACTCATTTTTACGTACAGGGAAGTATGTTTTTAAAGTCTTAACCTTTTTCCTTGACATCCTCAGTCCCGACAAATAGGGATATAAATACGGCGTACGGCCTATGGTGTAAGGCGTAAGGCCTAAAAAGGAAAAACATAACAGCCTCCGGAGTTATTGGGAAAAGACTCAGTGAAGAAGCCGAATATGCTTGGGGGTTTGCGCCCCCAAACCAACATGGCCATTCATCCCCGTGCACAGCACGGGGCATTCTGGCTTTTTCACGTAAATTACAACCAATAACAGACCATGTGCGACATATAAATTGAATTCTAACCCGATTGGGATTTCAGATTCTTGTTTCAATGTGAGGGGGGTGATATTTCACGCAGAGACAATGTAATATGGCAATCCAGCTATATTAACCTTTAAGTTCCATCAACGGGAGGTAAGTTATGAAAAAGAAAAGATTACTATTTTTAGGATTTATTTTTATCTTTCTGCTTTCTTTCTCCGGCGTCTTTAATGCCGGGGCAGCCGAAGTTAATCTGTCATTTGCTCACATCTTCCCAGCCAGCCATTATCAGGCGGGCGTATTCAAACAATGGGCAGAAGAAGTCGAAGCCGTCTCTAAAGGTCATATCAAAATCAATATGTTTCCAGTAAATACCCTTCTCAAGAGCGCAGAGATGTACGATGGCGTGGTCAGTGGTACCGCTGATATCTGTGGCTCGTCAATGGGCTATACGCGCGGCCGCTTTCCTGTGATGGAAGCCTTTGAATTCCCCGGCATTTATTTTGGGAGCGCCACCGCCACGGCCGTGGGTGCCTGGGAAGGGTATAAAAAATTTCAGCCAAAAGAACTCATGGACACTAAATTGATGTGGTTATATTCAGCCGGACCCGGCTCTCTGTACTCCAAAAAAAAGGTAAGCTCCCTGTCGGAGATCAAAGGCATGCGAATCCGGGCCACCGGGACCACCGCAAAATCCATTGAGGCCTTGGGCGCTGTACCGGTAGCCATGCCTATGGCCGATGTCTATGAGGCATTAAGCAAGGGCGTCGTCGAGGGCCAAATCGGGCCGCCGGAGGTTCTCAAGGGCTGGAAGCAGGCCGAGGTCACAAAATACATCACCAACCTCCCTCCGGTCTATAATTCCATAATGTACGTAACGATGAACCTCAAAAAATGGAACAGCCTTCCCAAGGACGTGCAGACGGCGATTGAAGCGATCAATGAGGGCTGGACTGAAAGAGCCGCCAAGATATGGGATTCTCAACAGGTCGCGGGCGGCATCGATTACGGCATCAAAGAGCACGGCATGGAAATTGTCAAGTGGCCGGATGCGGATATGAAAACGGCGATGGACCTTATGCAGCCGCTTCACAGCGATTATGTGGCCCGGATGAATGCAAAAGGATTACCAGGCCAAGAAATCCTTGATTTTGTCATTGAGAGAGCTGCGATAAATTCCAAGAAGTATCCGCCGGCGTACTAGATCCTATTTCATGTCAGGATATTCACAATCCTCAACCCACGCGAATTAAGTGTGAAGGGGTCCCGACCTTTGGTCGGGACCCCTTCTAAACCGTCCAAGCTGAGTCAACGACCACCCGCAAAGCGGGTGGCTTGGATTTTACCGCCGTAGGCGGTAAAAGACAGGGGTGCGAAGTGCCCCATTCGTTGCGGGTGGAACCGGGTGCGGGCCAATGACCAGCCCGCTCAATGAGCGGGATGGTTTGGATTTCCGGCCATAGGGCGGAAAAACAAGCGAACGTCAGTTCGCAATCATTGCGTTACTGACCGGGTGAGCCGCATCCGGTCAGTAACAACCACCCGGTTTGGAAAACCCAATGAAACTTTCAACCGGACGGCAGAACTATCGGATTTCACAATGACCGGACTGTTTGGCACAAAACACCTCCAGTCGACCTGCGAGATCGGGATGTTATCTTCAGAAACGAAGCAGTGGTCCTAGGATTTAAGAATGCTTTCTTTTGAAAAAACCGTTTACGGGTTCAGTCGCAAGCTCAATATCCTCAGCGGTATCGCCCTTGTGCTCATGATGGGGTTGGTCTTTGTCAACGTCGTCCTCCGGGCTGTGTGGAAGCCTATCTTAGGCACTTATGAATTCACAGGCTTTTTGGCATCCATAACGATTACGTTTGCGCTTGCCCATTGTGCTTCAAAAAAGGGCCACATCGCGATCACCATCTTTGCGGACCGACTACCCCCTCGGGTTCAGGCCATTCTCGATTCGCTCGTCGCCATTTTGGGCACTGCACTCTATGCCGTGATATCCTGGCAGTGCGTCAAGTACGCGATCAACCTCTACCAAATCGGTGAGGTATCACCAGCCACGGCGACACCCTTTTATCCTTTTATCATCGCCGTTGCCTTCGGCCTCCTGATGTTTGCTTTGATCCTTTTGAACGATGTTATTAAATCCATAGGTGAGATATTTAAATGAGTCCTGTTGTCGTTGGTATCATAGGCCTGGCATTTCTGTTTTTCTTTTTAGCTATCCGCATGCCGGTCGGTTTTGCAATGGCCCTGATCGGCCTTTCCGGTTTCATATTTATAGTCTCATCTGAAGGCGGCCTGACCATGGCGGCAAGGGCCACATGGGGCCAGTTCTCGTCTTATAATTTCAGTGTCGTCCCGCTCTTCATCCTTATGGGGCAGTTTTCCTTTTCTTCCGGAATAAGCAGCCGGCTGTATAAGTCAGCCTATAACTGGCTGGGCCATATGCGCGGCGGTCTTGCCATGGCAACTATCGGCGCCTGCGCCGGTTTCGCGGCCATATGCGGCTCCAGCACGGCTACCGTGGCGACCATGGGCGCGGTTGCGTTACCGGAAATGAAAAAGTACAAATACGACATGGGGCTGGCAACCGGCAGCATCGCCGCCGGGGGCAGCATGGGGATCCTTATACCGCCCAGCGTGATTCTTATTATCTACGGAATAATGACCGAGCAGTCCATCGGAAAGCTGTTCGCCGCCGGCTTTATCCCCGGTCTCCTCGAAGCCTTCCTTTATATCGTTACGATTTCAATCATTTGTAGACTGAACCCCAACCTCGGCCCGAGAGGTCCGAAAATTTCATTAAAAAGTAAAATAACGGGCCTCTGGGGCGGTACGGCAGAAACACTCGCGATTTTTGCCCTGGTTTTCGGGGGCCTTTTCGGCGGTTGGTTTACGCCTACCGAGGCCGCCGGAGTCGGCGCCTTTGCCGTTATGGGCATGAGTATTATTATGCGGCGGCTAAACGCGAAGGGGTTCACTGATTCGATCTACACAACCACCCGCACCACGGCCATGATAATGATTATTGTCCTCGGTGCGATCATATTTAATAAATTCATAGCGGTCACCCGGGTACCCTTTGCGCTGGCAGACTATGTCGTAGGATTGAACCTGCCCCCACTCGTCATTATGAGCATGATCATCATTGTTTATCTGATCGGCGGTTGTTTCATGGATGCCCTGGGACTTATTTTGCTGACGGTGCCCATTTTTTTCCCTGTCGCCGTTAAGCTGGGTTTTGATCCCATTTGGTTCGGCATTATTATAACTCGAATTTCAGAAATTGGGGTGATTACACCTCCTGTTGGTATGAATGTCTTTGTCATGAAGGGCGTGGCACCGGATATTCCTCTTGCAACCATTTTTAAAGGTATTTTACCTTTCCTGCTAGCTGATGTCGTATCCGTGATACTGTTGGTCCTCGTTCCCCAGATTTGCCTTTATCTGCCTTCAATCATCAAATATTAAAGAGAAAGGGAGACGGTTTTGTAATAAGATCGTCTATCCATTACAATCGCGCCGTTTTATGCGGCCAGGGGCATAATTTTTCCAGAGGGCATTGCGGGCATTTTGGCTTTCGAGCCGCACAGGTGGATCGTCCAAAAAAAATAAGTTGAAGGCAGAAATCGCTCCAGGCCTTTTTAGGGATGAGGCCCATCAGGTCATATTCGATTTTTACCGGATTTTTGTTAACGGTTAAACCCAGACGGTTTGAAATACGGGCGACATGGGTATCCACCACGACACCGGGAATACCGAAGGCGGCCCCCAGAACCACATTGGCGGTCTTGCGCCCCACTCCGGGCAGTTTAACCAGTTCTTCCAGAGTTTGCGGCACCTCGCCGTTGTGCTTTTCTAAAAGCGTTTGAGCGCAATTTTTGATATTTTTGGCCTTATTGTGGAAAAAACCGGTGGAACGAATTAATTTTTCGATGGTTTTAAGGGGTGCAGCGGTGAAATTCGCAGGTGTTTTCAGGCGCTTAAAGAGTACCGGGGCAACCTGATTGACCTGCTTGTCCGTGCATTGGGCCGACAGAATGGTGGCAACCAGAAGTTCAAACGGATTCTCATGAAACAGCTCGGTCTTAACTTCAGGGTATATTTCCCGCAGGATCTTTCGAATTTTATCGGTGCGTGATTTGAGTTGCATCTAAATTGTCCGTTGTAGGTCGTTCGTTGTCAGTTGCAAAAATCTCTTTTAAAGCCTATTGTTAAGTCATAGTGGCTGTCTGATGTATTTAGCCGAGGGATATACGCCGGTTTAATAAACACAGTCAAGATAGAAAAAATTAAAATCAACAACTGACCACGGACAATGAACAACAAACAAATAGTGCGCGCATTAGGTCTATGTTCAGGGGGTTTGGATAGCACGCTGGCCGGTCTGGTTTTACGCGATCTGGGAATTGATGTCGAGTGGGTGACATTTGAAACACCCTTTTTTACGGCCGCTAACGCCCGCAAGGCGTCCGAAAAAACGGGTATCCCCTTAACCGTTAAGCCTATTTATCCCATTTACATAAAGATGCTCAAAAATCCGCCGGCCGGATACGGCAAACAAATGAACCCCTGTATGGACTGTCACGCGCTCATGTTCAAACTGGCCGGCGAGATGATGCCGGAACAAAATTTTGACTTTCTTTTCAGCGGTGAAGTCCTGGGCCAGCGTCCGATGTCTCAAAACAAGTCATCCCTGCAGTATGTGGAGAAACACTCGGGCTTTAAGGGGTATATTCTGCGACCGTTAAGCGCTAAAAACCTTCCGGAAACCATCCCGGAAAAAGAAGGGCTGGTAGACCGGGAACGCCTGCTGGACTTTGCGGGCCGGGGCCGCAAGCCGCAGATGGCGCTGGCCCAAAAATACGGCCTCACCGATTATCCCGCTCCGGCCGGTGGCTGTCTGTTGACCGACGTCGGCTATTCCAGACGACTAAAAGATCTGTTTGCCCATCAGGATGAATGCACCGAAGAAGAGTTGCTCCTTTTAAAGTACGGCCGTCATTTTCGCCTGAATCCGGAAACGAAACTGATTGTCGGACGCACCCAGAAAGATAACGAAAACATTTTAAAATATCACAACCCCCAAACCGATACCGTTATCGATGTCAAAGATTACGCGGGCCCCACAGCGCTGATTCCCCATGGGGGCCCAAAAGATATGATTTATCTGGCAGGTTCCATATGTGTCGGATACAGCAAAGCCTCTAACCTCATGCCGATAGATGCCGTGGTTAAAACCCCCGCCGGGGAAGAAACCATCGAAGTCATCGGTATTCCCACCTCCGACTTCAAAAAGTTGCTTATTTAGGTTTCGAATTTGGCCGGAACAGTGAACAGATTGAACGTCGAACATCGAACGTCCAACATCCAACGTCCAATATTGATGGCGCTACGCTTTATCCATTTTAAAACAATCGAACCACAGCCTGCGACGAGCCCTTCGGTCGTGAGCTCAGGGTCGAACGTCTCCCCTCGACGTGCTCGGGGCCTGCCTTCGACATGAGCTCAGGCCGAATGTAGCCTGTCGAAGGCAGCCGAATCGAATTTCGAAGGGTAGATTCTTTTTGATCAGTATTTTTTTTAAATTGATCGTTCGACCCTGTCGTTAGACCCTGAGGCTCTCGACGGGCAGAATACAATATTCGATGTTGGACGTTCAATGTTCGATGTTCGATGTTCATTTTTTAGTCAACCCCTCGTATAAAACTAGCCGAGGTCAAAGTTTCCACTTCGATTACACTGACCGCTCCGCGGCCTGCGGCAGGGCTGAACACTGACACCTGACACCTCTACTAAGGCCGTGCGCCTTTTGCGGCGAGCTGTCCGCATGCCGCATTTATATCCTGCCCTTTGCTCCGGCGAATCATGACCGTATAATTTTTGTCGATCAAAATCTTTTGAAATCGGAGGATGGCATCTTCATCGGGTCGCTGATACTGGCAGCCTTCGTAAGGATTGAAAGGGATCAGATTTATTTTCGATTTGATCGGCCGCAGCAATTTTACCAGGCGATGGGCATCTTCGCCCGTGTCGTTGACATCTTTTAAAAGGACATATTCAAATGTAATCCGGCGCCCGCCGGGCAGAGGAAAGTGTTGACAGGCCTCCAGCAATTTTTCGATGGGAAACTTCCGATTGATCGGCATCAAGCGGTTACGGGTATCGTTATCGGTGGCATTGAGCGAGATGGCCAGGTTTACTTTCGTATCGCGGCCCAGGGCAGCCAGTCTGGACACCAGCCCCGCCGTTGATACGGTTACCCGCCGGCCGGCAAAGCCAAGTCCGGAGCTGCTGTCGGTAATGACCTCAATCGCGTCAACAAGATTTTTATAATTGGCCAGGGGTTCGCCCATCCCCATAAAAACCAGGTTGCTCAGCGGCATCGAATCTTCCACTTGAAGCTTGATATCCCTCACCTGGGAAACGATTTCCGCTTTGCTTAAATTGCGCTGAAATCCGCCCCTGGCCGTTAAGCAAAACCGGCAGTCCTGAGCACAGCCCGCCTGGCTGGAAATGCAGAGGGTATAATGATCGCGCTCCGGTATAAGGACACTTTCAATCCGTTTTCCATCTTCCAATTTAAACAGATATTTCTGCGAGCCGTCGATGGAGATTTCAACCTTTTCTTTTTGCAGCCGGCCGATCGTAAAATGATCCTCCAAAAGCGGACGGATGTCTTTGCCAATATCGGTCATCAGGTCAAATCGATCCGCCTGACGCAAATAGATCCATTTAAGAATTTGATCGGCACGATAAGATTCAATTTTCCAGGTCCCAAGCCAGGCGATTAATTCGTTCCGGCCCAGTTCAAGGATATTTTTCTTTTTAGCATTCAGCATATTAAATTAATTTCCAGGTCCAGTTATAAAGAATGGGATAAATCAATGCTCCGCACCAGTGCAACCCATCTGATAGGCCTAGTGAAGAGAAATTAATTTACTTGACATAGCATTTTTTAAATTATATTTTCAAGAATTTATAGACTCAACCGGGTAAAAGCATGTTAGACAGCTTGAGCGACAAACTGAACACCATTTTCCGTAAGCTTAAGGGGCATGGCAAATTAAGCGAGAACAATATCGAGGAGGGACTGAAGGAAGTCCGCATGGCCCTCCTTGAAGCCGATGTCCATTATCGGGTGGTTAAAAATTTTATCGCCGATATCAAAGCGCGGGCAATGGGTCAGGAGGTCATGCAAAGCCTGACGCCGGGGCAGCAGGTTATAAAAATTGTTAATGAAACCCTGACGGAATTAATGGGTGCCCGGCATGAGCAACTGAACCTTTCAGGCCCAAGTCCGGTAGCGGTGATGCTGGTTGGCCTTCAGGGCTGCGGTAAAACGACAACCGCAGGCAAGCTGTCAGTTTTTTTAAGAAAAAACGGCCGCAAACCCTACCTGGTTCCGGCGGATGTTTACCGCCCGGCTGCTGTCGATCAGCTTCAGAAACTGGGCAATCAGCTGGATGTACCGGTTTTCCCATCCAGCACCGACCAGGATCCGGTTAAAATCTGTCAGGCGGCTCAGACCGTTGCACATCAGCAAGGTTGCGACACGCTGCTGCTGGATACGGCCGGCCGTCTGCATATCGATGAAGCTTTGATGGCAGAACTGGCCAATATTAAAGCTGCCGTCAATCCGGCTGAAATTTTGCTGGTGGCCGATGCCATGACCGGCCAGGACGCGGTCAATATCGCAAAATCGTTTAATGAGGTCCTGGATATCGGGGGTGTGGTGCTCACCAAAATGGATGGCGACGCCCGCGGTGGCGCCGCACTTTCCATTAAATCCATAACCGGTAAACCGATAAAGTTTATCGGAGTGGGTGAAAAACTGAGTGATCTTGAAGCATTCCACCCGGATCGCATGGCCTCCAGTATTCTGGGCATGGGGGATGTCCTCACCCTGATTGAAAAGGCCCAGGATGTCGTCGATCAGAAACAGGCGGAGGCGCTTGAAAAAAAACTCAGAAAAAGTCAATTCAGCCTGGAGGATTTTCGTGACCAGATGGTTCAGATCCGGAAGATGGGGTCTTTCACCGATCTGTTAAAAATGATTCCGGGCATGGGACAGGCGAAGCAACTGAAAAATCTGCAAGTGGATGAAAAGGAGTTTGTCAGAATTGAAGCCATAATCAATTCCATGACGCCTCAGGAAAGGCGGAATCATTCCATTATAAATGGCAGCCGCCGTAAACGAATCGCCACCGGAAGCGGAACCCGAGTCCAGGACGTAAACAAGCTTTTAAAAAATTATACCCAGGTTTTGAAAATGCTGAAAAAATTAAATCAAGGCGGCATGCGCGGAATGGGACGAGGAATGCTGCCGTTCTGAAGGAGAAATGATAATGGGTGTTAGAATTAGATTGGCAAGACACGGAACGAAGAAAAAACCATTTTATCGGATTGTCGTTGCGGACGGCGAAAGCCCCCGGGACGGCAGATTCCTCGAAAAAGTGGGTACATACGATCCTTTGGTTGATCCGGTAAAGGTATCGTTAAATTCAGACCGGATTAAATTTTGGATGGAAAAAGGTGCGATTCCGACCGACACTGTAAAAAGTCTTTTGAAAAAAGAAGGATTTTTTGCGAACAATAGCTAACTTAGACGTTCATCCCCCCTGTTTCTCAACCGGCAAAAAAGGAGATGGCGCTATGAAAGATCTGATCAGCTACATTGCTCAAGCACTGGTGGATCGTCCGGAAGAAGTCAGCGTTAACGAGATTGAGGGCAATCAGACCTCGGTCCTGGAACTTAAAGTGGCCAAAGAGGATCTAGGGAAAGTCATCGGCAAACAGGGCAGAACTGCTCGCGCCATGCGCACGATATTGAGTGCAGCTTCTGCCAAGATAAGAAAACGCACCGTCCTGGAAATTATTGAATAAGCCGGCACCCAAAAAGGAGTTTGTGCTTGTTGGAAAGATTGTGGGCGCCCATGGTGTTAAAGGCACCAGCAAGATTTCCGCGTATGTTGAATCATTAACCATTTTCAAACCAGACACGGCCCTTCTGGTTTGCAGCCCTGACGGCAGCGAAACCCGCTACGAAATTGACTGGGTCAAGCCGCATTCTCGCGGGGCGCTGTTAGCCTTTAAGGACGTAACCAGCCGCGATCAGGCCAAAACACTGGTCGGCTCCGGGCTTTACATCGAAAGAAACAGACTTCCAAAATTGGAAGATGGCGCCTATTACTGGTTTGACCTGATTGGATTGAAGGTTTACACATCCGATGATCAATACCTTGGACGCCTGGACTCGATAATCGAAACCGGCGCCAATGATGTATATGTCGTTAATAAAGATGATCGGGAAATATTGATCCCGGCCCTTAAATCGGTTGTCCGGTCTATCGATATCGAATCGAAAATAATACGGGTTGAATTGCCCGAAGGGCTGGAAGAGATATAACTTAAACTTAATTGGAAAATTTCCATTAAGGTGCTTTTTGACATGGATGTGATTTGAGAATGGAATTCGTTGTTTTGACGATTTTCCCTGAAATGTTCGATCCTTTTTGGGACCACGGGATTATCAGGAGGGCGATCGATCAAAAGAAGATTTTCGCTTCAGCCCTGAATATCAGAGACTACGCCGCAGATAAACACCATGTAACCGACGACAAGCCTTACGGCGGCGGCAGCGGGATGGTAATGAAGCCCGAACCTCTTGCCGGCGCAATCCGGGCCGCTAACCGCAAAGTCCCTTCTGCAAAAACGATCTTGCTGACACCTCAGGGAAGGGTTTTTAATCAGAAAACGGCTCATAAACTGGCCTCTTTTGCGGGGCTGGTTCTGGTGTGCGGTCGTTACGAAGGCGTCGATGAGCGCGTCAGCCACGAACTGATCGATTACGAAATTTCGGTGGGAGATTTTGTACTGACAGGCGGAGAACTGGCGGCCATGGTCATCATCGATGCCGTCACCCGTCTGATACCCGGCACCCTGGGTGGTAAAGACGCTGCCGAAAAAGATTCATTTTCAAACGGCCTGCTGGAACATGCGCATTATACGCGCCCCCAGACATTTGAAGGTAACCCGGTGCCGGAGGTCTTGCTGTCGGGTCATCATCAAGAAATTGAAAACTGGCGACTGGAATCCGCTTTGCTGCGCACCTTATTAAAACGGGCGGATCTATTAATAAACAAATCATTGCGTCAGCCGGAATTGGATATCTTAAAGAAGTGGTCCCGGCGGATTGAAGAAATAATAAAATATAACCACAGAGAGCACAAAGATAATAATAGCAATTAGCAATACCGAAATTAATTCTAATTATGCCCAAACTTTATGTGGCATTGATCCACTACCCGGTGGTCGATAAAAATGGCGAGATTATAGCATCCGCCGTGACCAACCTGGATTTACACGATATATCGAGAGCCGCTAGGACATACGGTCTAAAATCATACTATGTGGTTACGCCGCTTGAAGACCAGAAAGAATTGGTCCTAAGAATAATTTCACATTGGACAAATGGCATTGGCGCCACATACAATCCGAAAAGGCGCAGTGCCCTTGAGCTTGTCCGTGTCAAAGATTCGTTCGCGGAGGTTCTTGACCAGATAGCAGACACGGAAAACGATTATCCGATAACAATTGCCACCTGCGCGCGAAAATATCCGACAAACATTAGCT
>JAQYWI010000156.1 GCA_030145015.1 Desulfobacterales bacterium | reverse complement strand
CTCAGTTGCCCATAGGTGAGTTTTTTCCCGGATTTAAGATCCACAACCGTTCCTTTGATGGCCTGGCACTGGGATACGGGAACGTTCCATTCCTTGGCCGCGGCTTCTATCAGCACGGCCCGGCCGGCTGCCCCCGCCTTGCGCATGGGCGCGTAAAATCCCCTGACGCTGGCACTGGCGACGGTGAGCTGGTTGCGTAAAATGGGGTTTTTAAATTCGTCTGCGGCCGGGGCTTGAATAATTTCAAGCTGGTCCCAATCCGCTTCGAGCTCATCGGCAATGATCATGGGCAGCGCCGTTTTAACGCCTTGTCCCATCTCGGAATTGGGCACCATAACCTTGACGATGTTATCGGGGGTGATCTGAAAAAATGCACTGGGTTTGAAGCCGTCAACGGCGCCCGCTTCACCGGACGCACCGACAAGTTTGGTCCCCAGGGGCGTTACATAAGCCACAATTGTCAGACCGGAGGCGGCCAGGGAACCCTTCAAGAATGTGCGGCGTGTCATAGATTTTTTCATGATACCGTTCCCTCCTTTCTCATGATCTGTATGGCCGTTTCGATGCCTTTTTTCATGCGCTGATAGGTTCCGCAGCGGCAGATGAGATCATCCATGGAGTCGATAATATCCTGGGCATTGGGGTTTTTGTTTTGTGACAGAAGCCCGACAACCTGCATCATCACGCCGGGCTGGCAGTAACCGCATTGGACGACCTGCTCCTGGATCCAGGCCCTTTTGACCGGATGATCCTCTGCAAGCCCTTCAATGGTCGTAATGTCGGCCCCCTGGGCGTCTGCAGCCATAACTTCGCACGATCTTTTGGCCTCACCCTCGATCAGAACCGTACAAGAACCGCATTCCCCGATACCGCAACTGAACTTGGTGCCGAAGAGCTTTAGATGATCCCTTAGAACCCATAGCAATTTCACGTCTTTGGGAGCATCTACGTTGTAGTTTTTGCCGTTCACCGTTAGAGAAATCATAAAAAAACGCCTCCTTTCTTAGTTTTGTGACACCTCAACATTTATCATTGGCAAATAATCTGATGTTGTCTTCTGCGAGAGCAAAAGTTTCCGCGTAGAAAAAAGCCGAAAAACGGGGCGGGCCCCCTTTTTCGGCATTAAACCATGAAAAGATTGATAACTACTGTATCAGAGACAAGGTTCATTGAAGTACATATCCGGCTTCGATTTAACAATCGAAATGTGATTTTAAGTCAAGGGTAAATGGGGAATTTTGATTACTCAATATCCGTTACCACATTGTGTCTCGACAGGTCAAATTATATTTTCGGTAAATTAGAGACGCCCATTGGATTAGGGGCGATCGTCCGGTTTTTGATTTGACATACCCGAATCCATTCTTTACACTCCTTTCAAAAAGCACCGCTTCCGAGAATCGATTGCTCGGTTTTAATAATTTAAAAATGAAAGTAACCAGAAGAGAATTCATTAAAGGCGTCGCCGCAGCGGGTGCCATCACCTGCGCAGGTAAATGGGTCGGCGTCGACGACGTCCTTTCGGATAACCACAAATCGCGAATTTTTCACGTATCCGCGTGCCCCGCACACGACGGTCAATTGCGCCACCAGGGTCTGGATGCATTATTGGACCTTCTGGCGCAAAACGGCCTCAAGTTTTACCGTACCAATAAAGCCCATCAATGGGGAGGACCCGCAGGCATCATCGACGCCGGTGATGTGGTCCTGCTCAAAGTCAATTGCCAGTGGAAATGCCGCGGCACAACCAACACCGACGTGTTGCGGGGACTGATTTATAGGATCCTTCAACACCCCGATGGATTTAAGGGTGAGGTGGTGATCTTTGAAAACGGTCAGGGGCGCGGTGGTTTCGATGGTATCACCCAGGGCGGATCCGCTTACAATTTGTGGCCCGAGGTGGACAACGAGATATGGGTCAACGCCGAAGAGCAGCAGGTGCTGACGGTGGATTACCTGCTTTATAACGTTTTTAAAAATGATCCGGTAAGTTCATTCCTGCTCGATCCGGTGCGCTCCATTTTTATCCCGGGTTCGGAAAATGTTACCAACGGCTACCGCAAAATCTCGGGGGTTTCGTATCCCTGCTTTACCTCTTTGATGGGACACCGCATCGAACTGCGTGAAGGCATCTGGACTGGCTCGGAATATGGCGACAATTTGAAACTGATCAACCTTCCGGTTTTAAAAACCCATGCGGGTACCGGCATTACCGGGGCTTTAAAACATACGTACGGGATCCTCTCTATGGATGACGGCAGCAGCGGTATTCGCCATTACAGCGAGTCCGGCAGCCAGTGCGGTAAAATGTGGGGACTTGTAAAGGCGCCGGATTTAAATATACTGGACTGCATCTGGGTCAGCCCGGACAGCCTGTCCGGCTACCCCGTGTCGACAACCTATCGCGCCAACACCCTTGTGGCCGGGATCGATCCGGTGGCCCTCGATTATTACGGCAGCAAGCACCTGCTTTACCCCCTCGGCGGACCGAATCAAAGCCGGCACAATCCCGATACCGACCCGGGCCTTATCACGCACCTCAGCGGAGCCCAGGATTTTATCAACGCCAATGGCGGCATAGCGGGCGAGCCCGCACGCATGGGGGACGAAAATATCGAAGTTTTATCGGCCTCAGCCGGAGGGGATTCCGGAGCCGGCCGAAACACCGGGGGCGGGGGCGGCGGCGGGGGCTCGGCCTGTTTCATATCCGCCGCAACCAATGTGCCTCCCTGCCAAAAATAAGTACTACCCTCAGTCCTCATAGCTTAGCCTTGATCGCGCCAAATCTCAAGTACGGTCAAATCATCATTTGCCTTGGCATTGCCTCTCCAACGGCTGATTAAATCCAGCAGCCCTTTACCCCAGGGCGGCCCTTTGGCATTCTTGATGTAGTCGATCAGGCGCCCATTGCCAAATAGCTCCTGATTCTCATTCTCGGCTTCGATAACGCCGTCCGAAAAAAAGAGAACCGCTTCTCCGGGGGACAGCGAAATTTCCTTTTTTTCGAAATGAACATCAGGCGTGACGCCTATCGATATCCCCTTTAACTGCGGTAGATCACCAATCCCGCTCGGGCCGATCCACAGGGGCTGTAAATGGCCCCCCAGTGCAAGTTGCATTTTGCCGCTGGCGGGCCAATACCTGCCGAGGACAATGGTGGCAAAAAAGCCTTCTTCGGACGTCAGGCTGTGCAGGGTATTGTTTACGGTTCCAAGAAGTTTGTCCACCTCACTTTGAAGCAGGGCCTCGCTACGGATATTCGTAGACAGGGCCGCCATAATGAGAGCGGCCGGAACGCCTTTGCCGGAAACATCGGCGACATATACCAATAAGCTGTCGTCCGGCAGGGGAATCACATCATACAGATCACCGCCGACATAGCCGGCCGGATCAGATTTAGCCCAGATATGGCCTCCGGCTTGCAACTCCGGAATTTTGGGCCAAAATAAGGATTGAATCTGGGAGGCAGTTTCAAGCTGAGCTTTAAGCTGCGCCGACTGCTCAAGGACCGTATCGTGCAGCCCTTTGATGCGTAACATCGACTTAACCCTGGCGACCAGGGCGGCATGATCCACGGGCTTGGTCAGGTATTCGTCGCCGCCGGCTTCGAGACCGGCCACGATGTCTTTTGAATCCGCTTTGGCAGTAACCATGATGATGGGCATAAATGGCAGGGAAGCATCCGCCCGGATGTGTCGGCAGACCTCGATGCCGTCCATTTTGGGCATCATGATGTCCAGGAGGATCAGGTCCGGCTGCGCGTCTCTCGCCATTGCCAACCCCTCTTCGCCGTCTGCCGCGGTGATAATCTCGTAGTTGTTGGCAGCCAGGCGCATCTGGAGGATCTCCACATTGGCGGGATGATCATCCACAATCAAGATCAAAGGCGGTGTTCGCATTATTCCCCCTCTATATGCATCTATTCAAGGTATTCGCGGATCTTTGCCAGGAGCTTACGCGGGCTGTACGGCTTGGTGACATAGGCATCGCAGCCGGCCTCAAACGCCTTGACATCATCGCCGCTCAGTGCATAGGAAGTAACCGCAATAATAGGGATCGGGCTCAGGGTGGGGTTGGCCTTGATCCGGCGGGTGGCCTCGTACCCGTCGAAATCAGGCAGCTGAATGTCCATCAGGATCAGTTCAGGGTCCTGTGTCTCGGCCGCCGTCACGCCCCCACTCCCTGTGACCGCCTCGATCACCTCATAGCCGGCGCTCGTGAGAAGGTCACGTACGATACGCCGGTTGTCTTCATTGTCTTCGATCACCAGAATTCTCTTTTGCATCATTCATCCCTTTGCCGCTCGACTCGGACCGGTAGCGTGAACCGGAAGGTCGAACCTTTACCCACATCGGACTCCACCCAGATGCGGCCGCCGTGCATTTCAACGATCTTTTTGGAAATCGAGAGCCCCAGACCGCTTCCGCCCTTTTCCCGGGTATTGGAATCGTCGGCCTGTTGAAACTCTCCAAAAATTATCTCCTGATCGGCTTCCGAAAGCCCGGGACCCGTATCTGTCACCGAAACCAAAAACGTTTCGTCGGAATCTGTCACCGCCACCCTGACTTCCCCCTCGTCGGTGAATTTGATCGCATTTCCGAGCAGATTTAAGAGCACCTGGGCAATGCGTTGTTCGTCTCCCCGGGCGATACTCAGATCCGGCGGAATCCTGGATTTCAACTCGAGTTTTTTCTCCGCCGCCAAGGCCTCAACCGAGGTAAAGACCGTTTGAACGACCTCTCCCATGGAATATTCATTAAGCGAAAGGGTCAGCTGGCCCGCTTCGATCTTGGAAAGATCGAGGACATCATTGATCAGGCCGAGCAGATGGCGCCCATTTTTTTCAAGACGTTCAAGGACTTCCTGGATCTTTTCAGGTACGTCACCGTAAATGTTGTCGAGGATCAGCTCCGTGTAGCCCAGGATGGCATTCAGGGGGGTCCTGAGCTCGTGACTCATGTTGGCGAGAAATTGGGATTTGTGCTTGTTGGCAATTTCGAGCTCACGCCCTTTTTCCTCGATTTCACGAAAAAGCTGCGCGTTATGCAAGGCGACGACTGACTGTGTTGCAAAAGTCTGCAGCAACTTCAGGACCGGCTTAGAGAACCATCCGGCTTCCTTGCGCCGGACCACGAGTCCGCCGAAGAGGCGGTCTTCACGCAGCAGCGGCACTGCCAGCATGGCCCGAAAGCCGGCCTCCTTAACGAAGGGCAGCGGGTAGTCCGAAACATTCTCAAGATCAGGGATCTGTTCCGGTGCCCGCTTGATGACGGCCCGACCGATTACGGTATCGTCCCCCACACCATGAGCCGACTCGCGCAGCGCTTTGACAAACGCCGCATTCACACCGTAATTTGTCAACGGCACAAAAACCTGCTTGGCTTCGTCAAACCCGTAGATCGTGCCGGCATCGGTTTTTGAAAGCTGCACCGCGTGCCGAACAATGCCCGACAGCACCGCCTCAACATTGAGGTTAGAGCTGACCACCCGGCTGATTTCCACCAGGGCTTTCTGTTCTTCGACGGACTGACCCAGCTGGCCGGTGCGCGCTTCGAAAAGCCAGATCGCGGCGATAATGAGGACGATCAAGGCAACAATGCCGTAAATCTGTAAAAGAACCTGTCTTTTTGCGCTTTCAGCCGACACCACGATTCGAATCTTGCCGACACCGCCTTCTGCAAACTGAATATCAGCGGATTTGACAATAAATCTCGCACCCAACAACAATGACGGCTGCATGGATGTTTCAAGCGCTTGCAATTCAAAACCGGGGCGTTTTTTCTCGGTGATAACCTGATCCTGCCTCGTTATCCTGGCATAAACAATCGACGCATCTATAAATATGGCCTCAACAAAGCCATTGACAGTATCCTTGTCCAGATTCTTCAGAGGTGCCGGCAGACTGGTCCGGGCGAGGTTCATGACATTATCCAGCCGGGTTTCCAGCTCGCCTTCAATCAGGATAATGTTGGAAACGATGCCGACCGCGGCAAAAGCAATCAATATCAGTGTACCGATGCCGATAAAAGCATAGCTGAAACGTCGGCTAACACTGCGAGCTTTTGGAGCATGTGTTGGTGAATGCACGTTTGTCATAGGCAGCATCCTTTTCGGCTTTTTGTGCCGGTCATACAAAGGAGAAATCCGGGCTCATAAGGCGGCTTGCAGAAACAGACACGATAATTAGGACTTGACTCGCTAAAAAAGATCAAAGGCGTGTTTCAGGTCAGTTGGCGTCAGTGATCAGAACTTTCTGCAAATTTTTTATATCGCAATAATTTGCAAAGGGTCAAATAGTATTAATTTTTACGATCCAATTTACTGAGCAGCTGCCGGTCTTGACTTCTTTTTTTTCTTCCAGGGTTTTAGGGTCGAAAGAAAGCAAAAACAATTGTAGCCGCTTGAAAACTACCCCAAACCATTAGCATCTTCCGATCCACCTCCTTATTCAGACATCAGATGCGCTTCATTCAATATGATATTATTCATTAAATCAACATCTTGATTAATGATTTATAAAAAAATGCCGATATTAGATTAGACCGGACCGAATTTACGTTAACCGGCGCGGTTGCTTTCACACGCATGCGGTTCGGTTATCAACCGAATAAAGTAAAACAAGAAACACTGATTTTAAAAACATCGAAATTTAGCAAGGGGAAAAAAGATGCTAGCGCAGACACTAGCGAAGGTTCAACTCCTATTAGAAGAGGCTCAACAAAAGCTCTCGAAGGAGTCGGTGGCGGTTATTGAACGCGTTTACAACGATGTCGTCGGCCTCAATACGTTCATTAAGAAAAAAGTGATTGAAGCCGAAAACGACAAAAGCCTTGATTCTAATCAGAAAAAAGCCGCAAAGCGAGAGGCTTTTGAACGTGCCGAACGCAAGCTCGAGGCGTTGAAAGATAAAAGAAATTATTCGGCCATGATCGAACAGATAGAGATTAAACTGGAAGATGGAGCTGAAGCGGAAGAAGTCTCCATTTTAAAGTTTTTACAGCACAGAGAAATACGCGATCGGCTTGTAACCATGACCGAAGCGCAAATCCTCTCTCATTTTGGGGATTCTCTTTTCGACGGCACTAACGAACTGCTGCTGGATGCCATATTAAATGCACCGCCCGGATTTGAAATCCTGAGCGAAGATATACTGAGCAATTTAAGGATCATTAAAGCTAAAAAAATACATCCGGATATTACAGATAAAATTGACGCTGTGCAGGAGCTAAAATCCAAGACGATGCATATATTTACGCTGATTAAAGTAGAACTGGATGATTTAAGGATAAAAGAGCTTCCTAAATCCATTACCGGGAAGGCCTAGCTTAACGATAAAGTTGTCGCCCGCTGAAATTGGGAACCCGCTTTAAATTTTTACCTGGGAGTCATTTGTGAGTTCAAATTCTGATCGAAGAAAAACGAAGCGCTGTCATTTCAAGAGCGTTATTTTGCATGATACCCTGTTACCGGATATTTTCTATGATGCCAAAATGTATGATATCAGTAAGGGCGGGATGCATTTTGAGTCTGATCAAAGCCTTTATCCGGGAGAGGAAATTTACATCGGCCTAAAAAGCAGCCCGTATGCTGAAGACAGCGAAAAATATTATTCTTATGTGCGAATTAAATGGCGCAAAGTCTTGCCGAACTCTTCTTTTAAATTTGGTTATGGTGCTGAATTCATTAAAGCAAGCGCGTCTTTTTTAAAAATTATTGATCTCACTGATTCCGAAAATGAGACGCCTAAAAATCAGGCACCTAAAAAAGAAAGCGACCCAAGGGAACATCAAAGGACACCCTACCGCAAGGTTGTATATTTTACTTCACGAAATTCCAGGTACAAAGGTTTTATTAAAAATATCAGTCGCGGCGGCGCTTTTATTATAACCCGGGAGAATTTTACGATCGGGCAAATGATAAACCTGCTTTTTCCGGCTACCCGGCTTAAAAAGGAACTCAAGCTAAAAGGTTGGATCGTCCGGATTGACCAAAATGGAATTGGCGTAAGATTTGATCGCAGATCGGGAAAAAACCGCCGAGGTGATCTGGATCGCAGAATAAAAATCACGGATCGCAGAAAAAGAAAAAAAAAGAGCGCACGCCGTAAGGCATCAGGCACCTCGGTTAAATTCGCTGCACTTGCTTCCAGGAAAACCCCGAAGAAATAGGTTTCGCGTTTAACGGGGTAAACATTTCATTGGGCAAGGAACAAACCCCGCTTATTTCCTCCAGAGGCGCACAAATCCCAAAACCAAATAAAACAATAGACATTACCTTACTTATAGTTTATTGGCTATATCTCTCAGTTCAAAAAAAAGAAAAAAGACACGAATATAGACACTTAAAATGAATGCAGCCTCCGAAAAATTTGCCAATTATTATGAGTTGCTGGGAATCGATCCGGCAGCCGAGCGCGAAGAAGTGCGGCAGGCCTACTTAAAAAAGATAAAAGAATGGCATCCGGATATTAACCCGGAGCGCATCGAAAAAGCCGAAGAAATGACCAAGGTCCTCAATCAGGCCTATCATATTCTGGGTGATCCCGAAAAGCGCAAAAACTTCGACCGCATGCTTAAATTTACCCGGGGCAAGGAATTTGGCGAATTTATAAACGATGAAGCCATTCGCAATAAAATCAACAAGGCCTATCCCGCCTTAAAAAAGGTCCTTGAAAATGTTCGCGAACTCTATGCGCTTTTCAAAGATTCCGTAAAAGGGAATTATAAATTGCATCCGGCCAATGTAGCCATGATCGGCGGCGGGTTGCTCTATTTTCTTTTGCCCGTAGATCTGATCCCGGATTTCATACCCCTTGTGGGATACCTGGATGATCTGGCGGTCTTAACCACCATCATGAATTCTCTAAAAGGGGAAATAAACGAATATCAGGCCTGGAAGGAAACAGGAATTAAAGGCCGCTTCAAAAAATCTTCTTAATCCCGGTGGCCCCGTGCCAGATTAAATCCCCGCTCGACATAGAAGTGGTTTCAAAGCCCCATCTAAGGCCCAATGGCTGCGTTACAGGCCTCCGATAAATGCTCACATACACATGTATGCTGCGCGTTATCGATCGGCCTGCGCCTTGCCCTTGAACCTGATCTGAGGTTTTGAAACCACTTCTAAGCACTTTCAGAAAATCGAGTATCTCAAATTAGCTTCTATCCCCTGCAGGTCCCAAATCTAAAGAAAAACTTCAGATTCCGTCAAAAATAAAAATTTTGCTTGTATTTCCCAATCTTTTTATATATAAATTCTAGCCTGTTTAAATCGTTTGGGTTTATTTGAATTGTTGAATTTCATTCAAGCTACTGATTTCTATCAATTTTTGGAGTCGCAGAATGATTAAGGCTAGATCTAATTTAAGTTATGTTGTGGTAATTGCATTGATTTCTGGACTCGTTTTCATCCTGGGATGCGGTAATTCGCCTGAAAAGCAAAAAATGTCGGATTTTTTGCAGGAATTTAGTCAAACGGTATCTGAATTCGAGGCGGCCGACCAGAGCAAAAAAGCGGAGCTAGAGACAAAATTAAAGGATTATATGTCCAAATGGACGCAAATGAAATATGATCTGGGCGCTGAACTCACCCCCCAGGCTTTGGATGAGATGGATGGTGAGTACCAAAAAATTACCAAAGAATTTAAAAACCTGGCGGGAAAATCATAGGATATATTTGTTTCCGCTTACTATCGTCGAGCGTCTGATACTGCTGCCCCTGTTGTTACCAAAGTGGTGCGCGCTTCACCCATGAAGTGTGAAGCCGTTAGGAACACGCCCGCCTGATTCCAGGCCTGCTGGAATCGCGCTTCGATCCCGACGGCTTGTTCTTTTTTCCCCTGCGCCTGCAGACTCCGCATCAAACCGAACAAAGACCAGCCGTTTTCCCGATTCCGGCGCAAATCCTGCCAGTAGATGGATTCGGCCTCGGCAGCTCGGCCGGCTTCCAGCAGCACCGCCCCCAGCGATTGCCGTACCGGAACGTGCCAGCCGGGGGGTTCGTTGTAGATGAGGTTGTCTTCCAGCAGAATAGATGTTCCCTGTTTGCAAATTCTAATCCGGTGTTTATTTTAAACGTACGAATACAATCAAGCTGTCGGTACAATTCGGCAAGCTAAGTAACCCGCCATTGTTCCCTGACGATTTCCATCCAAGGAGGTCCAGACATGAAAGCCATCCGAATTCATAAAGCCGGTTCATTTGAACAGCTAACATACGAAGAGATTGATACCCCCGTTCCGGATAAAGACGAAGTATTGGTCAAGGTAATATCGGCTTCCGTCAATTTTGCCGATATCATGGTTCGACAAGGTCTCTATCCTATGATGCCGCCGCTGCCTGCGATCCCGGGTGTTGACTGCAGCGGAATTGTGGAATCGGTTGGCGAAAATGTCAGCCAGTTTCACCCGGGTCAGCACGTTGCTGCACTTGGACGGGGGTGTTATGCGGATTACATGGCGACCAACGCTGCCGCGGTGTTCCCTATCTCCGAAGATACTGATATGGATGAAGCTGCGGCCATTCCGGTCAATTATCTAACTGCCTACCACATGCTGCACACCATGGCCCGGCTCAAGGAAGGACAAACGATCCTGTCTTATGCAGCCGCCGGTGGGGTGGGGACCGCCGTCATTCAGTTAGCTAAACTGGCCGGCGTGACGGTCATCGGATTAACCAGCACGGACGAAAAAGCCGATTTTGCCAGATCCCAGGGATATGACCAGATCATTAACTACAAAGTCGAAGACGTGGTTCAAAGGGTCAAAGAAATTACCGGCGGCAAAGGCGCAGATATCATCCTGAACTCGGTGGCCGGGGATACTTTCGGCCGTGATTTTGAAATGCTGGCGCCGCTGGGTCAGATTATCTGGTTCGGCATGGCGGCCGGCCTGCCGGAAGGAAATTTAACCGAGCTGCTGGGTATGGGCTTTATAAGAAGCGCGGGTATCCGAACGTTTATGCTTCCCAGCATTTTTGAATTTGACCCCACTTTGATGGCCCGGTCTTCAGAAATCCTGTTTAACCATCTGGCCGACGGCAAGATTAAACCCCACATCTTTGAACGCATCACCCTTTCCGAGGCGGCCCGGGCCCATGAATTGCTGGAGAGCGGGACGGTTCAAGGCAAGCTCATCTTAAAGCCATGATGAACTAATTTTCAGTTCGACCAGATAAAAGAAAGATTACAAATGTAACGGACATCCCATGTCTCCCCCCTTGTTGTTTTACGAAGCAATATTATCTTTTTAATCTGCGTAATCTGCGGACCTGTGGCCAATTCGATGTTCTTGATTATTTATTTTTTTTCCGCTATTCTATTCTAATCTTTTCGGAGAATCTCCTCCTGTCTCCCACGCACTTTTTTCTTAATCGGGATTCGATTTTAAATAATAAATTGGCCTTTACCTCGTTAAATCCGAATGCCATTTAACTGGGGCAATCAACGCAATTAGGTCGATGAACCGGCGCATCGCGCCGTCCTTTTGCCTTGCACCTTGAGCCTTACGCCGGCACGAATGGTGCCATTTCTTTTACAGCGCCTAACAATTAAAATTTGGAGGATTGGGTGTGAAGATGCTTAATTTAAAGACAATTTCGGCCCTGGTGATCCTGACTTTGTTTATGCTATTCCATGGCGCCCACCAGGGACATGCGGCCAACGACGACGGGCGCAAAATTTATTACACCCTGTTAAAGGGCACCATCAATAACAAACTGGCCGATGATTTCGAAGGCGTTATGAAAGAAGCCGAGAAGGCCAATGCGAAAGTCCTTATCCTGGAAATCGATACCTTTGGCGGCCGGCTGGACGCCGCCGTGAGAATCAAGGACGAATTAGTCGACACAAAGATAAAAACGATCGCTTTCGTCAATAAAAAGGCAATCTCGGCCGGCGCTTTAATATCGCTGGCCGCAAAACATATCGTTATGGCCCCGGGAAGCACCATCGGGGCTGCCACACCTGTAAAACTTACCTATTGGGATGAAAAGCCGGCCAGTGAAAAAGTTATATCCTATTTCAGGAAAGAGATGAAATCAACGGCCGAGGCCGGCAACCACCCAGGGAATATTGCTGCGGCGATGGTCGATCCCGATCTTCAGATTGCGGGGGTCGTGGAAAAGGGCAAGCTCCTGACCTTGACCACCAAAGAAGCCATACGTCTAAAAGTGGCTGAGCATGAGGTCAAGGATCTGGCGGAACTCTACCATAAGTTTCAGCTTGAGGGGATCGTAATAGAAAATCGCCCGATACCCTGGACGGAGAAAGTAGCCGGGCTGATGCCCGCTCAGAAAACCATATTTAATCCGACATTACTATGGTTTCTGCTGGGCCTGGCACTGATATTTCTGGAGTTTGTGGTGCCGGGTGTCATTCTCGTTTTCTTTGGGATCGGTGCATGGGCTGCGGCGGTCACAACCTACTTCGGCCTGACAGCCTCTTTTCAGTCCCAGTCGCTGTTATTTGCAGTCACCTCGATTCTGCTTCTGGTGGTCCTCAGAAAATGGATTAAGGGCAAGTTTTACGGACATGTGGGCGACGTGCAGGACCAGACCAAAAATTTAGACGAATTTACCGGGCAAAGTGTCGTCGTTTTGGAGGACGTGATTCCAAACAAAATGGAAGGCGCGGTTGAATTCAAAGGAGCGCGATGGCGTGCGGTTTCAGTTGAGCATATCAAAAATGGTGAAATGGCTATCATAACAGGCGTAGATGGAATCACTTTGAAAGTTCGAAAAAAAGAGGAGGGATAAAATGGAAAACATCAGTACCATTGTAACAATCGGTATTGTCATACTTGTTGTCATTACAATTATTAAGACCGCTCGAATCGTGCCACAGAAGTCGGCTTTCATCGTCGAGCGGCTGGGGAAATACGCAAAGACGCTGGAGGCCGGATTTCACATACTGTTTCCTTTTATCGAACGGGTTGCCTATAAGCATTCTCTAAAAGAGGTCGCGGTGGACGTTCCCTCACAGAGTTGCATCACCCGGGACAATATTGCCGTGGAGGTTGACGGCGTTTTATATTTGCAGGTAATGGATCCCGCAAAGGCAAGCTACGGTATC
>JAQYWI010000352.1 GCA_030145015.1 Desulfobacterales bacterium | reverse complement strand
GAGGAGTCTATGCTTTCCAGGACTACTTTTGCCAAACTGACAGGTCATCTGATGTTATTGAAGAATCTTTATGTTTGGTGTCTCTGTGTTTTCTTGATTTTGGGACTGCCGTTCCTATGCCTTGCACAGGAGCTGGAGCCCCGGCGATGGAGCCACCTTCCGACAGGAAAAAACTTTGCCGGCGGAGGTTTTTCCTACATCCAGGCGGACATATTATTTGATCCCGTTCTCCGGATGGAGAATGTTGAAATGGAGATGCACACTTGGGCGGTTCAGTATATCCGCAACTTTGAGCTGTTTCAGAAATCCGCACGAATCGATTTTACTCAAGCCTACCAAGAGGGGCGTTGGACCGGATTGGTCGATGGTGTTCCCAGATCCATCAAACGAAGTGGTTTGTCAGACTCGGTCCTGCGATTCGCAATAAATCTGTATGGAGCACCGCCCTTAGAGGGTAAGGAATTCGCGGCTTACCGGGCTAAGGCCAATGTTGAGACCATCGTCGGAACGGCGTTGGTGGTGCAACTTCCCACCGGTGATTACATGGATGATAAACTCATCAATCTCGGCACGAACCGATTCACCTTTCGGCCTCAGCTCGGGGTGGTGCATAACCGGGGAAAATGGTCGATGGAATTAACGGGCGAAGTTTTGCTGTACACGGACAACAATGATTTTTTCAATGGAAACAAGCTTGAACAGGATCCGCTCTACACCATCCAAACTCATCTCGTTTATACCTTTTTCCCGGGGCTCTGGGCAGCGGCGAGTGCCGGCTATGGCTATGGCGGGGAATCCACCGTGAGTGGAGTAGAGAAGAACGACCGGAGGGAAAACCTGGCTTGGGCGTTTAGTTTTGGCTTTCCGATCACGCGGCAGTTGGGTGTCAAAGTCGTTTATCTGGCGACCCGTACCCAAGAATCAATTGGTCATGATACTGACAGTATCAGTGTGGGCTTCGCCATCTTTTGGTGATACTGCCGAGATAAATTTGGGAAAGAAAGATTTTACAAATTGGTGGTGTGGTCACCGGCGACCGAGCCGGCTCACGAACCGGGTCGTTACGGTTTTAGATTGCGGTAGCATCGCCGATATTGTTATCAGTGATTCCACCGACCAAGCCTTTTTTTAATCCAAAATAGAGGGGAAGGTTCGCCGGCGCAGTGCGCTTCGTCGACTGGGTCCTGGCTTGCGTCTGGGTCTTGGCGAACCAATGGTTTACTTACGACCAATACGATTATTTCACGAGCTCTGGATCACCCGGCCGCCAGGTTTTGTCGAACCAGGTCTGGAGCGGCCCGTAGAGACGGAACAGCATGTTCCAGCCCTTGCCGGGGATGGTCTGCAGCCAGTTGCCTTCCTTACCGGCCGGTGCCTTGGGGCCGAAATAGATATCGTAGGAGCCGTCGGCGTTCTGCTGCAAGCCTTCCCTGTTGTTGTCGATTCCCGGGAACTGCTGGTCGGTCTGGAGCATCGAGCGGGTCTGGTTGTCATATAAAGTAAAAGACCAGAAATCCTTGGCCGGGACGTTTGCCGGCAAGTGCACCTTATAGGTCTTGCTGCCGTCAAGGGCGTTGCCCTCAGCGTCGAGGTAGGCCACCGCATATTGCGAGCCCTTGCCGACCATCTTGGCGGTCATCGCCGGGGTGATTCCAGTCGCATAAAAGTGGAAGAAGGAACGGGCATCCGGCACTATCACGCCATCTTCGAGGAACTCATGGCTGCCGCCGGGGAAGCACGTGCTCCAGATGCTTTCGCCCGGGTAGAAATAGTACATGTCTCCGCGCGGACGTGCTGTCAGGGCTCGAACCGTAACGGACGCCACATCAGCGGCCTCTGCCAGAATCTTCTTCATCCTCGCATCAGGTTTGAAAGGTTGGCCCCTCTTGATGCCGATGGATGCCAGCAGGCCGAGGATTTCCGGATTCTGTCCATCCGCAGGCTCCGCCTGAACGACCTCGTTGATCTCCTCGAACATCTCGAAGTCCATGCGGTGGATCGTATTGAAATCCTTACCGGATACATTGACGAAGTTCATTTTCGGCGGATTATCCTTTTGTGACAGGGGATAAATACGGAAGCGTTTCCTGGTCGCGTCCACAGCCGGCTTGGGTGAACCGTCAACCTGGAACCCGCGCCAGATGACCCAGTTGCCATAGGTGCCACTTTGGGCAACATGATAGTCTTCAGGAATTTCGCCCTTGTAGCCAGGAGGCAGGATCAGGAACTTGCCGCCCTTGCCTTTATCCGGGCCCGCGTTGCCAAAGTCCGTGACGTATTTAAACCAGAAATCATCAATGAAGCCGAGTACATTGGGCGGCGTCTCGACGACATACGGCTCGTCAGTCATTTCAAGCCATGCCGTCTGATAAACCGAGACCGTATTCGGAGTCAGAAACAGCGCCTTGGAATCCATCAGGTTCTCGAACTGTAATACTGTCGTGTTGGCTGGACCGAACTTGAGGATTCCCTTGCGCATCGCAGACATGGACGCGATCTGGATGCTGTTCAAGTAGGCCTGCACCGCACGCTGGAAGTCGAGGTTGTCATAGACTTTTTGAGTCGTCTCCTTGTCGGGCACCCCGTCAAATGAGGTCAAAGTGCCGAGCCGGGTTTCCAGTTTATTTGGGGTCGCGATCCCCGGCGGAATGGGGGTGGTCATTTTCATCTTGGGGGGCACTTCGGCTGATGCTTGGGACACAATTAATGTCGCCAGCATCCCGAACAAAAAAATATTGGCCTTACGCGTTGTTTTCATTTTCTCATATCTCCTATTGTGGCAGCTGGTTCTTGGTTGGCTAACAATGATTATGCATTAATTTCCGCTCAAAAAAAATTTAGCTTATTTTAGAGCAAGAATTGTGCCAGGGCAATAGTGGTATAACCATCTGTTTTTTATGATTAAAAAAAGTTTAGCCAGGTGTAAGGTGTCTCAGTGATGATACATATGAGACGTTTTTGTATCATAAAAAGATGTTTCCAGATGTTTAAACTATCGGTCTTTTTGTAGAAAATATTTGTTAAGCATTTAGTGGATAACCTATAAATATGATTAATATTGCTGGAACGGAAAAAATCAGTTGCGAGCTAATAACGGATGGAATAGACAAAACTTAATAAGTGTTTCAGAGTTCTATGGCTTCATGTAATAAAATTTCTACAATGGGAAGTCCAAACTATGTGAGTTGCATTGCGTATAAAAAACTTGGCTTCCAATAATCTCTCATCTCAATTTTGAAAAGTTTCTGTATCGCAGACACATGCACTATCCTCGACAAAGCGAAACCCCACCTTTGATAATCCCGGCGATTGGAATTTGCTTTGATCAAGATACAGATTTGAGCACCCTAAACTTTTGCTCAATCAGGGTCCTTTTAGTTCTCTTTTTGGAAATTCTTTTCTATAATCCCAAGCAACTCTTGCCCAATACGCTTATCGGGGTATTTCGCAACCATTTGTACAGCAATACTTTTAGCTTTTTGAAACTTCCCTCTTTTTAAATAAAAATCTGTGAGGGCATATAAATAATCCATACTGACAGGTTCTATTTTCAGTGCTGTGAGCAACGCATCTTCGGCTTCCGCATCTCTCTTCAAATACTGCAACAACAACCCGAGGTTGTAGTGAACGCGGGCGTGTTCCGGCATGCCTTTTGCCGCTTTTTTCAGATAAACCACCGCCGGATCATATTTCTTCATTTCTGCCAGTAAAAGTCCCAGCGAATAGGCG
>JAQYWI010000351.1 GCA_030145015.1 Desulfobacterales bacterium | reverse complement strand
AGGATTAAAAAAAAACTTCGAATGACATTGTGTCACACCGGGGCTGGGAGGGCGCAGGCGCCCCCATTGTCCATACTGTTGCCCCAACCCAAGGGCTGGATAAAAAACCTGCCGGCCAACGATTACAGAAAAGTCCCCACGATCTTCTTCAACTCTACCTGAATGTAGCCAGGGATGACACCTGGGCCATTTTGAGCAATGGACTTTTCCTTCGCCTTCTTCGCACCTTCCACCATACCTACACCAAGGGATTTGTAGAATTCGACCTTGAGGGGATTTTCGAGGCCCGCAATTTTACTGATTTTCGGGCCCTCTATCGCCTGATTCACGCCAGCCGCTTTATCCCCAACAAAGATGAAGTGCTTCCCCTGGAGCGGTTTTATAAGGATAGCCTGGCTGCCGGCATTGCAGTAGGCACAAATCTTCAGAAACAAGTGTTGGAAGCTATTGAAACTCTGGCCAACGGATTTCTGGGCGGCGAGATGATTAATCAATTGCAAGAAAATGAAGAAGCCATTAAGTCCTTCTATGGGGAAATTCTCTACCTCATTTATCGCATCATTTTTCTTCTCTTTTCCGAGCAGCGCGGCCTCATGCCCGGCCGAACTTCACTTTATGCCGGACAATACAGCATTACCCGTCTGCGGGACCTGGCCATGAGAAACACAACCCTGGCAGATCATCATAGCGATTTATGGGAGGGGCTGAAAGTAACCTTTCGAATGCTTCAAAAAGGGGTGCCGGAACTAGATATCTATGGATACAACGGCATGCTTTTCAGCATTGAGAAGACGCCCATTCTGGAACGTCTTGCCTGCTCCAATACCGATCTTCTTCGAGCAATACGCTTCCTGACCCTCATTGAAAAAGACAAAGTGCTTCAGCGAATCAGCTATCTTGATTTGGGTGTTGAAGAAATTGGCTCTATTTATGAGAGCCTTTTGGAATATACCCCTCGCCTTTCAGCCGGCCAGGAAACGATTGATAAAAGGACCATTCCTGCGAACAGATTTTTCTTAGATCCCCGCGGCACCACCCGAAAAACCACCGGCAGTTATTACACCAATCCCCAACTGGTTAATGAGCTGATTAAAAGCGCCCTGGTGCCCATAGTCCGCGATAGATTAGAAAAGGCGGGTCTTCCCCTTTTCCCGTCCAAACAAGGGGGAGATGTGCAAGAGCCCCTCTGTGATTATTCCTCCCTTACTGCTCCCCAGAAGGCGACAGGAGAGAAGGCACTTTTACATATCAAAGTGTGCGATCCTGCTTGCGGAAGCGCACCCTTTCTGATTGCCGCCGTCAACATGATGGGCCAGGAACTGGCCCGCATCCGCACCCAAGACCTTTACCCGGCGGAAAAAGATGTTCGCCGGGCACGCCGCGACGTGCTTACCCACTGCATCTATGGTGTTGATATTAATCCCATGGCTGTGGAGCTGGCCAAGGTTTCCCTTTGGATCGACTGCGCTGTTGAGGACCAGCCCCTCAATTTTCTTGACCACCATATCAAGTGGGGAAACTCACTCATTGGTGCCACTCCCGAACTTATGAAAAAGGGAATCCCCCTTGAAGCATTTACTGCGGTAACAGGAGACGACAAAACCATAGCCGCACAAATCAGAAAAAATCATTCTTCCCGACAAAAGGGACAGAATAAAACACAGAAAATTCAGCTCAGCATCAGCCATGAAAAACCAAAAAAAGAATCAGGAAGGGGCTTGGCTGAACAATACTTCGACCTCATTGAAATCCCGGAGGACAGCCCCGCCCAAGTAGCCACTAAGCAAGTCGAATATGGAAAACTCATCACCTCAGAGGAGTATCTCCGCAAAAAGAGGGAAGCGGACTTTTGGACGGCCGCTTTTTTCTGGCCCCTGACCAAAGAACAAAAATATTTTCCCACCCAAGAGATGTTTCTTCGGCTTAAACAAAATCCCCAAAGCATTGATCAAGAATTCCTCGATCAAGTTGAGGCAATAGCTTGTGCCGGAGGGAACAGGTTTTTTCATTGGCATTTAGAGTTCCCGGAAGTATTCGAGAAAGGCGGCTTTGATGTGGTGCTGGGAAATCCCCCTTGGGAGAGAATAAAACTCCAAGAGGAAGAATTTTTTCATACTCGTGCTATCGAGATCGCCAAAGCGCGCACTGCAGCAATCCGCCGCAAATTAATTCAAAAGCTGCCAGTGACCAATCCCGCCCTGGCCTGGGATTATCAGGCAGCTCTGCGCCATAGCGAATCCACAAGTAAATTTATTCGTAATTCCAATCACTTTCCCCTTACCGGCGTAGGTGATATAAATACCTACCCTGTGTTTACCGAATTAGCCAAACACCTCATTAATCCTCACGGGCGAGTCGGATTAGTAATACCCTTGGGTATTGCCACTGATTATACCTATCGCGACTTTTTCGCTGACTTAATGAATAGCGGATCTTTGGTCAGCCTTCACGATTTTGAAAACCGGGAGGGGATTTTTCCCGGTGTTCATCGAAATTATAATTTTGCCTTAACAACCCTCACCGGCTCTGATGAGGCAATTCGTGAGTCTGAGTTTTCTTTCTTTATGACCCAAATTGATCATTTACAAGATAACAACCGCCGTTTTATTCTCACTAAAGAAGACCTGTCCCTCATCAATCCGAATACACGCACCTGCCCCATTTTTAATACCCGCAGGGATGCGGACCTGACCCGCAAA
The DNA here is from genome assembly GCA_030145015.1 of Desulfobacterales bacterium. Next base: position 1,033 of record JAQYWI010000351.1, on the reverse strand, counting down.
ATGTACCGCGCCTGTCCCATACTTCACAATGAGCAAACAGATGATAATCCATGGGGTGTACGCTTTCTAACAATGTTCCATATGGCCAACGACAGCCGCTTATTCAAGACACGGGAACAACTGGAGGAAGATAACTATACCCTGAGCGGCAATCATTTTGTAAAACAAGAGGAAGACGGAGAAGAGATCTATTTGCCTTTATATGAAGCGAAGATGATGCATCAGTTTGACCATCGGCACGGTACGTTCGGGGAACAATCTGTTGAAAATATCATGCGAGGTAATTGTAGGAAATTAACTCCATTAGAATATACGAATTCAAAAACATTTTCACAACCACGTTATTGGATACAAGAACAAAAATGCATCCAAGCCATGGGAAATTGGGCACAAAATCATCATTGGATAATTGGTTATCGACGAATTACTAGAGCCGTTGATCGACGTACTGCTACTTTTAGTATACTTCCCTGGGCTGGTATAGGAGATAATATTTTTCTAATTACAATTGAGGTACCACCTCCGCTTGTGTTAGCTTTTCTCGCAAACTTGAATTCTTTCGTTTTTGATTTTATAGCTAGACAGAAAATGGCGGGAATTAATTTAAGCTTTTATATTGTTAAACAACTTCCAATAATGCCTCCTATTAGTTATTCTGCTAGTTTAAGCAAATTTATTAATTCACGTGTATTAGAATTAACATATACTGCCGATGACCTTAATCCTTTTGCCAAGGACTGCGGTTATGAAGGCGCCCCCTTTCAGTGGGAAGAAGAACGGCGCTCCCATTTGCGCGCTGAATTGGATGCCGTCTACTTTCATCTTTACGGCTTACAATATGATGAGATTGAGTATATTCTCGACACTTTTCCCATCGTAAAACGAAAGGATATGGAAAAATATGGAGAGTATCGCACCAAGAGGCGCATTCTGGAATACTATGCCCAATATGAAGGTAAGATCAAATGACCATAGCCGATAATGGTATTTTCTCACCGGAAGCACGGCAACTTGAAGAAGACATTGTCCAAAA
>JAQYWI010000350.1 GCA_030145015.1 Desulfobacterales bacterium | reverse complement strand
ATTCACAATAAAGAAATTATATTGATTAAAAAGTTTTGCCACAATAAGCACAAAACCTACAACTAAGCGCCTAAGAGGTTATTTTTATGAGAACTTTCGCCAGACTCGATCGTCTCCCACCCTATGTGTTTGCAACAGTTAACAAAATCAAAATGGACGCCCGGCATGCCGGAGAGGATATTGTCGACCTGGGGATGGGAAATCCCGACATCGGGACGCCACAGCACATTGTCGATAAGCTGACAGAAGCCGCCCAGAAACCGCAAAATCACCGATATTCGGCGTCCATGGGTATCACCAAACTGAGAATGGCCATTTCCGGCTGGTATAAACGAAGATATGATGTGGATATCGATCCCGATACCGAGGCCATCGTCACCATCGGCGCCAAGGAAGGAATATCGCATCTTATTCTTGTCACCATCCGGCCCGGAGACGTAGTTTTCACACCCAACCCCACATACCCTATCCATCCTTACTCAGCAATTATTTCCGGGGGTGATGTCAGGGGAATCCCCGTGGGTCCGGGCAACGATTTTTTCGATAACCTGATGCACGCAACCCGGCAGACCTGGCCTAGGCCCAAGGTTTTAATTATCAGCTATCCACATAATCCGACCACGGAAGTCGTTGATCTGGAATTTTTTGAAAAAATCGTGGATTATGCAAAAGAGCACGATATCATGATCGTTCACGACTTCGCTTATGCAGATCTGGCATTCGACGGATATAAACCGCCCAGTTTTCTCCAGGTTAAAGGGGCCAAGGATATTGGTGTCGAATTCTTTTCACTTTCCAAGAGTTACAGCATGCCCGGCTGGCGGGTGGGTTTTTGTGTGGGAAATAGCGAAGTTGTGGGCGCCCTTCGCCGCATAAAAAGTTACCTGGATTATGGTATTTTTCAGCCCATTCAGATTGCATCCATCATCGCCTTGAACGGCCCCCAGGAATGTGTCACGGAGATATGCGATACCTATAAAACACGAAGGGATGCTTTGATATCAGGCCTCAACCGAGTAGGCTGGGAGGTAGAAAGCCCCAAAGCAACCATGTTTGTATGGAGTAAAATTCCTGACAAATATATTAAAATGGGATCCGTGGAATTTTCCAAATTGCTTATTAATGAGGCCCAGGTTGCGGTTTCACCGGGTCTTGGATTTGGAGAATACGGAGATGAATATGTGCGTTTTGCCCTGATAGAAAACAACATGCGCATAAACCAGGCCATAAGAGGAATACGAAAGATAATGTAACCCTATTTGAGCGAAAGTCGAGGATGCCCCATATTCGAGGCATCAAGGGCGAAGCCGTAGTCGTCTACTGCGAGCCTTTGATAACGAAGAAGATGGGGTGTCATCGGCTTTCCTGAAAGGTAAACAAAATAGGATTTTTTTATCAATTTATATCTCATTTATAGAAGAGTTATGAAAATGTAGTTGAATTTTCTAAAATGTATAATAAATCAAACACATCAAATATTTTTCCTATTTTGTTTACGATCAATTAGGGTGTAATTCCTGTTCAGGAGCAAATTGCATGAAAAAAATAAATATTGGTTTGCTCGGCTGCGGCACGATCGGCACAGGTGTTGCAAAGATTCTCATTAAAAACATGGACCTTATCCGTTCCCGGGTTGGCGCCGATTTGAACCTGAAATATGTTGCCGATATCGACCTGAAAACTGATCGTGGCATACGATTTGATAACGGAGTCTTTATTAGCGATGCGTATAAAGTGGTGGATGACCCTGATATTGACATCATTATCGAATTGATCGGGGGAGAAGGGATTGCCAGAGAACTTATTTTAAGAGCCATCGATACGGGCAAACAGATTGTTACCGCAAACAAGGCACTGCTCGCCGTGCATGGCAATGCCATATTTAAGGCCGCAACAAAAAAAGGGGTTGATCTGGCTTTTGAAGCCGGCGTGGGCGGCTGCTTGCCGATCATCAAATCCCTGCGGGAATCTCTGGTGGGAAATCATATAAAATCCATGGCCGGCATCCTTAACGGTACGTGTAACTACATCCTCTCCAAAAGCACGGATGACGGGAGCAGTTTTGAAACCGTGCTGGCCGAAGCACAAAAAAACGGGTATGCCGAGGCGGACCCGAGCCTGGATATCGAAGGAATCGACACCGCCCACAAACTTGCCATTCTCACCTCCCTTGCCTACGGCATGGAGATTAATTTTAAGGATATATATATCGAGGGCATCTCTAATATAGACCCCATGGATATCAATTTCGCCGGGCAGTTTGGGTACAGGATCAAGCTTCTGGCCATTAGCAAAAACATGGGCAATGCCATAGAGGCGAGAGTGCATCCCACCATGATTCCTTTTGACAATCCCCTTTCCAGTGTCGGCGGCACCCTCAATGCCGTCACAATCTCCGGTGATGCCATCGGTGATATGATGCTTTACGGACACGGAGCCGGGATGATGCCCACCGCCAGTGCCGTGGTCAGCGACACGGTCGATCTGGCTCGCAACCTGTTAACCGGATCAAGAGGCCGGGTTCCGTTACTTTCATATCAGATGAATAATATCCGGAAAATTCCCGTTATGCGGGTTGATGAAATCAGAACGAATTATTATTTCAGGTTTGCCGCCATAGACCGGCCCGGTGTACTGTCAAAAATATCGGGTATTCTGGGTGATTATGACATCAGCATAAAATCGGTGCACCAGAAAGGACGAAAAACCAAAGGCTCGGTACCCATTGTCATGCTTACCCATCTTGCCAAAGAAGCTGATGTGCAAAAGGCATTGTCCGAAATTATTAATCTCGACGTTGTAAATGCCAAACCTGTTCTCATAAGAATAGAGAATGAAAACCAAGAAGATTGAATGTGAGGTGCCATGCATATTGTCTGCTCCGACCTGGAAGGAATATTTGTACCGGAAATATGGATAAATGTGGCCGCGAAAACAGGCATTAAAGAACTCAGGCTCACAACACGTGATATATCGGATTACGATGTCTTAATGAAACGACGTCTCGCAATCCTTGATGAAAACCGGCTCAAAATAGATGATATTCAAGCGGTGATCGCCACCATGGAGCCTCTCGGCGGGGCATTGGAATTTCTTGACTGGCTCAGGTCACGCATCCCGGTCATCATTGTTTCCGATACATTTGACCAGTTTGCAGGTCCTTTGATGCAAAAGCTCGGATGGCCCACACTGTTCTGTCACACGTTATCCATAAATTCCGACGGTTCCATTGCCGGGTATAAGCTAAGACAGAAAGACAGCAAGCGGGAAGCGGTGATTTCGTTAAAAAGGCTGAAATACGACACCATCGCTGTGGGCGATTCTTACAATGACATTACCATGCTAAAACAAGCCGATGTGGGCATTCTTTTTGATCCGCCTGAAAATGTGAAAAATGAATTCCCTGAATTTCCGTTATCATACAGCTATGATGATCTGAGACATATTATTCAACAAATACTGTCAAACGATTTTAAATAAACAGAACAACCCAAAAACATAAGAATCTGCCACAAAGTCACCAAGGCACAAAGGTTAAATTTTCATTATTTTTTTCGTGCCTTGGTGTCTTAGTGGCAATGAAAAAAGTTTGCCACAAAACAAACGAAAATTACAACTAAGGGATTAAGTAATCCTGTTTAAAAGATTACGGAAAATTTTATGATTAACCACACAACCACATGCCGGGTCATATACGGTGATACGGACAAAATGGGATTTGTTTATCATGCTAACT
>JAQYWI010000155.1 GCA_030145015.1 Desulfobacterales bacterium | reverse complement strand
ATAGAAAAAATTATCGTTCACTATAATGAACTTAACATTCGATAAGATACTAGAACCTATCTCAATCCGCCTCAGGCGGATTAACACCCGATGGTACGGTTTTAAACCTATATAAAGTGCTTACAACCACAAATGAGCTAAAATTAAAAATGATCTAAAATGCCTAAAATTATGGTTTTGCTCGCGCTCCGTCTTTTTAAATGGTGCAAATCCTATTTTTGGTTATCGAGGACGAGTAGGATTTACGATTCCATGAGCATCGTCCTTGTCGTCGTCCTCGTACTCGTTCTCGAGACAATTTTGCACAGCTTCTTTCACCATCCTCTGATAGATGATCGTTCGACCCTGTCGTTAGACCCTGTCGTTAGACCCTGAGGCTCTCGAAGGGAGGCTCTCGAAGGGAGGCTCTCGAAGGGAGGCTCTCGAAGGGAGGTTCTCGACAGGTAGAATTCCTCAACTTTAGGCACTTTAGATCATTTTAGGCATTTTAGGCATTTCTAACTTTAGAGCACCTTGGGAACTTTTTTTCTCTGTCCCCCAAGAGGAACTGCTAATTTTGAGATTGGTTATAGAAAGGCGCGCAAATTATTTCGTTCAAAACACAAATTCCTTGACATCCCGAAATGGTTCAGATAGCTACCACTTGGTAACATAGACACTGCTTGAAATTTACAAATTTTAAATTCGTAATCGATGATCGTCGGGCTCTATTTCCAAATTCCCCGGAAAAGGGCCGCTCTCTCAAGATCAAAAAGCCGCCTGTTGAGCATTCTAATGCAGACTCGGAGCGGCGCTACCCCACGAACAAAAGATTCAAATAAACCCTTTAACTTGATTTTTCCCGGTTTTTCCGGGAAGAGCTGATTAAAAAGGAGGAAACCTATGAATCGGAAAATATGCGTATTCACTTTTATGTTGGTCTTTGCATTCATCTGGGCGACACCCGCGCCTTCTGTATTTGCCGCTGAACCGATCGTCATCGGCGTCCCCACTTCTTTAGGTTCTTTGGAAGGCAAGGAATCTCATAAAGCGGTTCAATTGGCAGTTAGTGAGATTAACAACAAAGGAGGTGTCAATGTTGGGGGCACCAAGCGGCCATTTAAGGTGGTCGCTGCCGATCTACGCGATGCAGCTGCCGGTGTCCCGGTTCCGGAAGCCTTATTGGGATTGGAAAAACTTATCTTAGAGAAAAAGCCGACAGCCATTGTGGTCGGCCCTTTCCGCTCCGAGGCCTTGCTCGCGGGCATGGATATTTTTTCCAAGTACAAGATGCCGATGCTGGGCACCATCGCAATGAGCCCCGGCACGGAGGATAGAATCAAAAAAGATCCTGAAAAATACAAATATGTATTCAGGGTTTCCATGAATGTGATTTACTGGGCCAAACTTTTGGGCGGTACAATGGCAACGCTAAAAAAAGAATTTGGTTTTGACAAGGTTTACATCATGAACCAGGATGTTGCCTGGGCGCGGGGTACCGCAGGGGCAATGGCGAAAAAGGTTTATCCGGCTTTAGGTTATGAAGTGTTGGGCCATGACCAATTTCCCACCGGTTTTTCCGACTTCTCTTCGGCCTTAATGAAAGCCAAAGCAAAGAAAGCCGGGGTAATATTTGCCTGTTTTGATATGCCTGAAAGCGGTGTCCTTGTTAAACAGTGGAAAAGCATCAAGGTACCGGGGCTCATCGCCGGATTTATCTCACCGATGGCGGGTGAAGTCGCCTGGAAAACCTTTAAAGGCAAAATCGGTGGGCTGTTGAATGCCACCTTTGAGTTGGGTAACGTACCTGCAGCAAAATACGCTCCGTCCTTAAACTTCTACAATAATTATAAAAAAGCTTACGGGAAGGGTATTCAGTCGGGTCACGGACCGGCACCCTCTTATGAATCGGTGTATATCCTGAAAGAAGCAATCGAACGTGCCGGCTCTCTCGATCCGGACGCCATTGTGGCAGAAGTTGAAAAAACCGACCGGCAGGGCGTAATGGGCCGGATCAAGTTTGATGAGGGGCATCAGGTCGTTTACGGCAGCGATCCAGCGCAAACCGCAGTTGGGGCATTTTTCCAATGGACGGAAGACGGCAAAAGAAAAATGGTATATCCTAAAGCCCTGGCTGACGGTCCAATCGTCCTGCCGCCGTGGGTCAAAAGATAAGGATATTCTAATTAAGGCCGAAGCAAAACACAAAAAATCGGCAATCCTAACTGCCCGCCTTGGCTATCTCAGGTAAGGCGGGCGGGTTTTTCTGGACTCAGACCAAGTGTGTATCAATTAAATTACCATTGCAGCCATGAGTCGGTGTCTCCGAGCTACATCCAATTGTTTTTACAAATCCACAGGATTTAAACTAACGCTAAATTATTATTACCCATGCTAGCCCATACCTTAGTCTACGGTTTTGTAAACAGCATCATACTGGTTTTAGTGGCCCTGGGCTTTAACCTCACCTTCGGTATCAGTGGAGTCGCAAACTTTGCCTACGGTGCACTATATATTATGGGTGCATTAGTATGCTGGGTCTTTTTTAATTCTATCGGCCTGCCTTATTTAGTTACAGTTGTTTTAGCGGTTGCCTTAACCGCCGTGGCCGGGGCTCTGATGTATCGATTTGTTCTGCTGCGAATTCGAGGGTTGGTGTTATCAGAGGTTATCGCCACTTTCGGCATCGGCCTGGCTTTGCTGGAACTTTTTAAATATATGGGTTTTATCGGCTTTGAATATTCTCTGCCGGTTTTTATTGACACCAGCATTGACATCGGTGAGGTGGTTATCGATATGCAGCGTGTTTTCATCGTGCTAATTGGCATCGCCATGGCCGCCTTTATCTGGTTTTTCACCCACCACACCCGTACCGGTCTGCGCTTTAGAGGAATCGCCCAGGATGAGCGCACGGCACTCAGCCTGGGCATCAATACCGACCGCATCGCTATGCTCAGTGTTTCCTTTGGTGCGGCTTATGCGGCAGTTGCCGCCATTGTTATCTTACCCCTGGGTACCATAAATGTAGAACAGGGATACAGCGTCCTTATCAATGCCTTGGCCGTATGTATTGTTGGCGGGCTGGGATCCACCGGAGGGCTTGTGCTGGCCTCCTTTTTAATTGGATATGGGCAGACCTTCACGGTTACATATCTGGAAAGCCACTGGGTAATGCTGGTGCCGCTGATTGCCATCCTGGTGATACTGGTTATCAGACCGTCCGGCTTGTTTGGGGAACAAAAGGAACTGGAAGAAAGGATATAGAGGAAAGAAGGCGGAATTTAGAATGGGGAATGCGGAATTAAATTCAAGTGGTTCAAAGAAAAAGCGCAAAGAACGAATAGACAGAGGCATAAAAGCCAGATCCAGTGATGTATTTGCCCTGTCCTCCTGGCGGGAAATGCTTTATTTATCCGCCCCACGGCTGCTGCCCATTGTGGGCTTATTATTACTGTCAATCGTTCTCAGTCACTACTGGCAGCGCGTTTTACTTTCCGTATCTGTTTTTGCCTTGCTTGCAATCAGCTGGGATATCCTGGCCCAGAGCGGCATGGTCTCCCTGGGCCAGGCACTCTTCTTCGGAACCGGTGCCTACCTTGCCGGAAATATGAATCACTATTTGGGTTGGCCCCCCTATATAACCCTTCCGCTGGCAACTATTTTCGGAGGGCTGTTTTGTACGCTGTTCCTTGTGCCTGTTTTACGCTTGCGCGGAATTTATTTTTCAATGGTCACCCTGGTGCTGCCGCTGATGCTGGTCCGAATCATTGAGGCCACACGGATTTTTGGGGGCACCGAAGGCCTCAGCGGATTGGACCCCCTGCCGAACAGATGGGTGGAGATTTATCTCATTATAGCCGTCCTGCTGGCGGCCCTGTTTGGCTTCCGACGCCTGATGAATTCAGATTACGGCCTGGTGCTCAAGGCAATCAATGATAACGACCGTTCGGTCATGAATGCCGGTATCAATATTTACTGGTTTAAAACCCAGGCCCTGTTTATCGCTGCTGCTATCGGTGCCTTTGCAGGCGCTTTTGTGACCCATGTTTATATGTTTGTGGGCATGCCGGTATACGCGCTGGATTATTCCATTCTGCCGATTGCTGCGGCAGTGGTCGGCGGTATGGGAACATTGGCCGGCGCGATGCTCGGCGCCTTTATTCTGGTGCCGCTTTCAGAAATATTACGCGGTATCGGCGGGCTCCGAATCGTTTTTTACGGCCTGTTCCTGGTCGTATTTACCGTCGCCGTGCCGGAGGGCATTTTTCACTATATTCAGCGCAAATACCATCAATTTGAAAGATGGGTGGAGGTCGATTGATGAGCCCTTCTCCCCTGCTAACAGTTTCGGGAATCTATAAAAATTTCGGCGGCGTGCAGGCCATCGATGATTTGAATTTTGAGATTGCCGAAGGTGAACTTCTGGGAATGATCGGACCCAACGGCTCAGGAAAAACCACAGCGGTCAATCTGATTACCGGCTTTGTGAAACCGACCAGAGGGGGGATCCGTTATCGTGGAAAAGATATAACCGGCTGGCCGCCTCATAAAATTGTTCGGCAGGGAATTGCCCGAACCTTCCAGATGGTAAAACCGTTTTACCAGCTTCCGGCCTATAAGAATATGATCATTCCGTTGTATTCGCCCCGGGTTAAAAAAATCGTCGGCGGGAAATATGGTGATCGCAATGCGGTGGCCCTTGACTTATTGGAAGAGGTCGGATTTGAGCGTGACGCTTTTGTGGCCTACAAAGTGGCCAGCGTACTGCCCCAGGGATATTTGAAACGCCTGGAACTCGCTAAGGCAATTGCCCTGCAGCCGGATTTGATTATCCTGGATGAGCTCTTCTCCGGTTTGAGTCTGGCTGAAGTCGCCAGTATTGTTCCCATCATTGAAAAACTGCGTCAACAGGGAAAAACCATCATCATGATCGAGCACCGTTTAAAGGAGCTTTTCAGAATTGCCGATCGCATAATTGCACTCAACTTTGGGCAAAAAATTGCCGACGGTCAGGCGGCAACTGTCATGGACAGCCAAGAAGTAAAAAATGCGTATCTGGGTAGTGAGTAACCTAATTATAAAGTTCTTATGTTTTTGTAAATTTTTATGCTGAAACTACATTAAATCTGGAACCGCTTTAAAATCCGAAATACGAAGTTCGAAACTCGAAATGGTTCGGCCGGCTTACCACCCTGAGCCGAGTCGAAGGGCAAATTCAAAATCATAAATTCGAATTCTCAAATGCTCTAAACAAGGATTTAAGAATGCTGGAAGTTAAGAATCTGATGGTTTTCTTTGAAAACGCCCTGGCGTTGAATGATTTTTCGATGAAGGTCGATCAGGGAGAAATTATCGGGGTTATCGGCTCGAACAGCGCCGGCAAAACCACCCTGATGAACACCATATCGGGCCTTATCATCGATATGCAAATCAAGGAACAGCGCAAAGGCGGGGAAAGAATCACCATATACGGAGAAATTATATATAAAGGTGAAGACATCACCGCAACAGAGCCCTTTGATCGCGTAAAGAAAGGGCTGGTTCTATCCAGAGAGCGGCACCCCATTTTCCCTGAAAGCGACGTGGTTGAAAATTTAAAGATCGCCGGCCATCAGGTTAAAAAATCAGCTTTAAAGGATCGCATGGACTATGTTTATTCCCTTTTCCCTGCACTCGTGAATTTAAAACAACGCAAGGCCGGCTTTTTAAGCGGCGGCGAGCAGCAAATGCTGGCAATCGGAATGACCCTGATCCTAAAACCGACCTTGCTGCTGCTGGATGAACCGCTGCTGGGGCTCAGCCCCATGATGCAGACCACGCTGGTGAACGCCATCAAAAATTTTAAAAAAGATTCGGGCATTACCATTTTGATCACCGAACAATTTGCGCGGCCGATACTGCCGTTTATTGACAGAGGATATGTGATTGAAAACGGTATGCTGGCGTTATCGGGCACCGGCACCGAACTGATGGATAACCCCGAAGTCAAAGCCGCCTATTTTGGAATTTGATACTGCCCATGGAAAAACGTCCTGAAAACAGCATTTATTCAACCTTTGCAAACACCGCCGAACGCTGCAAACATAATACGGCTGTGGTTTACCTGGGCACCTGCTTTTCCTATCAGGAACTGGAGGACATGGCCGGTCGGTTTGCCGCTGCATTAACGGATATGGGCCTCACAGCCGGTCAGAAAATCATCATTTATATTCCCAACAGTATCCAGTGGGTGGCGGCCTGGCTGGGAATTCAAAAAATCGGCGGCATATGCGTTCCCATCACGCCCATTTACACCCCCCATGATCTCAAGTATATCGCCAACGACAGTGGCGCCGAGGCGATTGTATGTGCCGACACCAATTTTGGCTATGTCACCAGCGTGCTGACGGAAACGCAGCTCAAAAAGGTGATCGTGACCAAAATGGCTGATTTGCTGCCGTGGTGGAAACGCGGTTTTGGCTACCTGTTTGATGTCATCCCCCGGGGTAAAATAGCCTTAGACGAAAACACCTCTTCCTTTCGCAAATTGCTGGCCCAATACCGTAAATCACCACAAAAGCAGCCGGTGATCGAATCAGATGGAAATGAAATTGCCGAAATTCTTTACACCGGCGGCACCACCAAATTCCCCAAAGGGGTCCCTTTTACCCATAACCTTTTCCGGGTTTCAGCCCGGGAACAGATTACCATCAGCGAATCCCTGTTTCCGCCTGAAAAAAATGTGATTTTGGGAAATGCGCCCCTGTTTCACATTCTGGGGCAGACCTGCGGTCTGGCAACCCTTTTGGTGGGCGGGACCCTGATTCTGCAGCCCAAAATCAACCTGGATGCAGCCCTGGAGGCCATACAGCGCTTTAAGGCCAAAACCATGATCGGTGTTCCCACCCTGTACCGCATGATTTTAGAACATGATCGCCTCGATCAGTATGACCTGGGCTCGGTGGAATACTGGTTCAGTGCCGGCGACTTGCTGCCGGTTGAAGTCGGAAAACGCTGGGAGCAGAAATTCGGCAAAAAAATTCTGCAGGGATACGGAGCCACCGAAACCTGCGGCGGGGTTTCCATGTGCCCGGTTGGAGTTGAGTACCCACCCAAAAGTGTGGGGCGCATCATGGCGACCAAAAAAATTAAAATCGTGGACTTGGCAACACTTGAACCGGTGGAAGCCGGAGAACCGGGAGAGTTGCTGGTTTCCTCTGATTATATGGTGACCTATTATTGGAACAAGCCCGAAGAAACCGCCGAATCATTCATCGAAATAGACGGCGCCAAATGGTACCGCACCGCCGACATCATGTCCATGGATGCAGACGGCAACCTGTATTTTGTGGACCGCACCGTTGATACAATTAAACACAAGGGCTATCGGGTATCGGCCTCTGAAATCGAATCGGTGCTGCAGGAACATCCGGCGGTTATCGGCGCCTGCGTTGTTGGCGTTCCGGATGAAAAGGTGGGCGAGCGCATCAAGGCCTATGTGGTGCTTAGAGAAGACATTAAAGGAATCACCGGTTACGAGTTGATCAAGTGGTGTCGTGAGAGCCTCGTCGCCTATAAAATACCCCAGTATATCGAGTTCAGGGACATGCTGCCCAAGTCCAAAGTCGGCAAACTGCTTCGACGCGAAATCCGCAGCGAGGAACAACGCAGGAAAGAAACCCGGTAAGTTTGGCCGAGAATCGGCCAAACTGTTAGTGGACATCCTCCTTCCTTAAAAGGTGCAAATCCTATTTTTGGTATCGAGGACGAGTACGATTTACGATTCCATATGCATCGTTCTCGTCGTCGTCCTCGTACTTGTTCTCGATACAAATTTGCGCAGCTTCTTCACCATCCTTTGATAGATGATCGTTCGACCCTGTCGTTAGACCCTGTCGTTAGACCCTGAGGCTCTCGAAGGGAGGCTCTCGAAGGGAGGCTCTCGAAGGGAGGCTCTCGAAGGGTAGAATTCCTCAACTTTAGGCATTTTAGATCATTTTAGGCAATTTAGGCACTTCTAACTTTAGAGCACCTTTGGAACTCTTTTTCCCTGCCTTCCAAAATGAACTGCTAATTTTGATATAGTTTAGAGTATATTTATTTTGACACCCTTAGGGTCACTATTATAACCTCCTAAATGATTAAATAAAGCAGGTCGAATTATTATGACTGAAGATGAAATAACTCAGATTAAAGTTGGGCGTCACCGCATGGGCATTATTGGATTGAAGCATGTTCTGGCGGAAGTTTCCCGGGAGTTTGACGGCAGGTCGGATAATGCGGTGAGCGCAGAACTGATTCGGCGGCTGGCTAAATTTAATTACATACCTGAGAAGAGCCAAAAAGATTACGGACGGGCTTTTTTACGGGAATTTAAAAAAATTGTCGGGCAGCCTTATGAACAAGACCAAATAGAAGGGCTGGAAATCAAGGTCCTGGGCAGTGGTTGTCCCTGTTGTGACGACCTGGAACAGGATCTGATGGCGGTGATGACTGAAATGAATCTTGCAGCCGACATCGAGCATGTGACCGATCCGGCCGAAATCGGAAATTACGGCGTAACAGGCACACCGGCTCTGGTCATCAACGGCGAGGTCAAGGCCGTCGGCGCAATGCCCAAAAAAACACAGCTCGAGGCATTGTTAAACGATGCTGCCGCAAAGCAGCAATAAATGCAAATCAAAATCGGGTAATGGAGAAGGCTCATGACAGATGCATCTGTGAAACAACTTTCATTCCTCGATCGCTTTTTAACGCTCTGGATATTTCTGGCCATGTTTGTCGGCGTCGGCGGCGGCTATATCTACCCTGAAATCCGAAGTATCATCAACTACTTTCAGGTAGGAACAACGAATATTCCGATTGCCATCGGCTTAATTCTGATGATGTACCCGCCGCTGGCAAAGGTTAAATACGAACAGCTGGGCCAGGTGTTTCGAAACCTAAAAGTTTTATTGCTGTCATTGGTTCAAAACTGGGTCATCGGTCCGATATTAATGTTCCTTCTGGCGGTCACCTTCCTATCCGGTCAGAATGAATACATGGTCGGACTCATCCTCATCGGATTGGCACGCTGTATTGCCATGGTTATTGTCTGGAATGATCTGGCTGCCGGAGACCGCGAATATTGTGCCGGATTGGTGGCCTTTAATTCGATTTTCCAGGTCCTTTTTTTCTCCGTTTATGCCTATATCTTCATCACGGTGCTCCCGCAGTGGATCGGCCTTAAGGGAGTCGTGGTCGATATTTCAATCGGCCAGATTGCAGAAAGCGTCTTCATCTATCTCGGAATTCCGTTTATTGGCGGGATCATCACCCGGATCATCGGAATAAAAACAAAGGGTATTGAATGGTATGAGCAAAAATTTATTCCGAAAATAAGCCCGATCACATTGATCGCCTTACTATTCACTATCCTGGTGATGTTTTCTTTAAAAGGAGAATATATCGTCCAGCTGCCTTTCGATGTGATTCGTATCGCCATCCCGCTTTGCATCTATTTTGTGATAATGTTTTTCGTCTCTTTCTTTTTATCCATGAAAGTCGGGGCAACTTACGAGCAGTCCACCACCTTGAGCTTTACAGCGGCTTCAAACAATTTTGAACTCGCGATTGCGGTAGCGGTGGCGGTGTTCGGAATTGATTCAGGCCAGGCCTTTGCAGCGGTAATCGGCCCGCTGGTGGAAGTTCCGGTATTAATCAGCCTGGTAAATGTAGCGGTGCGGTTCAAAAAGAAATATTTTCCTTATGCCATTGAATTGCCGACGGGTGTTTGCCATGTAAGCTGCGAACCATAAAACCTGGCTGCTGGTATCCGGGTGCTGAAAAGAGGAGTAAAAGTTACTGCTTAGCCTAATTAGATTGAGTGAGAATATTTCAAGTGACCGGGATGAGGTGCTTGCGTTGCGCTTTTTAATGCGATCGTGAAGGGTTTGAGGTCGAGTTTGTTTTTCTAGTTACCGTAGATAGTGTCTCAGGCAGCCATTTTGCCAAATTTACTTCTATAAGCCGCCTCTATTCGGGCAGTTGGTATGCGACCTTTATTAAAGCATTTCTCGCACAAGGTATAGTAAAGAACAGGCGCCTTGTAATCGCGCTTTATAGAACGTTTCGGTTCATCCGGCGTATAACTTCCTAAAACATAGAGATATGGATCCCCACACACAATGCATGGCTCTTCTCTAAGATCATTGTAAAGCTTTTCGTCTGCTTCAGCTATCATTTGATCTGTCATAAATACCCCCTCAGCTTTTTAAGGGTAATTCTGGTTGCAGATAACTCAGGTATTCTAAACAAGATTTACGGTGCTGGCATTGCTTGCAGATGGTGATGTGCTTTTTATTTTGAGCCTTGCTTTTTGGACAGTAGATGTAACTCATAGCGTCTAATTTCCCGCCTTCACTAATTATGTAAATAAATATGTCGTAAAAGAGTATTACCAGTATCATTCAAGTTTACTATATATACAACAATATATGGATTTTTGTCAATGAATTTATACTATATATGGTGTAGCGGCCGCACATAGATTTTTGCAGGAAAGAAATCAATATTTTTTGGGAACGAAAAATAAATCCTAAAAATCAAAATCACCATGATAATCAAGATAAAATAGAAACTAATCTATGGTAATCATGACTTGCTATTTCTGCTATTAACCTAACCTATCGATATGTGCTAAAAACTTGTGATCCATTTAGTATCTGCAATAATTTCATTTGGTGTGATAATTGGTAGTTTTTCAATGTAGGACAGCTTGATACAAAACTGAAATAATGGCAAGATATACAATAATTCGGCAAGGCTTTTTGGGTGTTGTCGGAAGCTGATTAGATGGAGGTTATTTATGGAAGTGAATAGAATCGTCTTGGGAATTGTCGGAAGCCCCAATCCGGAGGGACGCACCAACAAGCTCGTCATGGCCGCATTAAAAGGGGCGGCTGAAGCTGGCGCGACTACAGAGCTGATACAGATGTCAGAATACGTTGTGGCCGCATGCAAGGACTGTCTACCTTGGGTTTGTGCAGACAACCTGAAATGTACATATGAGGATGAAGCATTCGAATTTCTAAGCCAGAAGATTCTGAGCTGCGGTGCTCTGGTCTTGGGCACCCCGGTTTACTGGTGGGATACCAGCGGGTTAGTGAAATATTTAATTCTAAAAATGTTTAGGGTTTATGCGCGTTCGGGGCCTTTACAGGGGCTGCCGGCTCTTGGCGTTGCCATTGCAGGAGGTACGGGGAACGGACTTGTATCGGGACTTCGGCCGGTGTACCACTTTTTCCAGATGATGCAGATGCGGGCTCTTGAGCCGGTGCCTGCCACCCGATTCAACTTTGATCAAGCACTAACACGTGCTGGCGAACTCGGCGGTCAGATCGCTATGATGACCAAAAGTCGCACTCCCTTCAATGGTCTAGAGGAACGCCTGGTGTGGTATGATAATTTACCTTATCTAGGACTGAGTCGCGCCGAGGAGCGTCGCTTACTGGCTGATTTCGTTGCCCTGGAGGTGCCTGAGGATATGGGCACGGATGTACTTTCAGGCCTTGCACGATCTGATTCCCTTGCCGCTGCCGGGCGAAGTGTTGATTCTTTGTCAGAGATCACCCAGGTATATGAGGCTGGCGTAAGGGCTTTTGAGAGGAAGCAAGAAACCAAAATAGATAAATAGGGAAGTGTATAAAATGAATACTTACTTAGGGGAGATTAATTTTTCCTGGGGCCCTGCTATTTTTCTGCAATGAATTTAGGTGCTCAAATTTGCATGTACCACCAACAAAGCAGTACTTTTGAATCTCTGAAAAAGTTGTGATATTCGCGCATATCTGCAAAATTGCCAAAGTTTTGTTATTCTCAATGTATCGGTACTTGATGTTACCTTGTGATATTTGACAAAGAAATTTATTATTCTTGACACGAAGGCCTGTTTTTATATATTAGATTACCAATTGGATGCTTTTTGAATCACAATTTTACGCCTGCAATTCATTTTCATTATCGATTCTCCCTGCTATTCATATTCGCCTATTGAACGACTCTCAATTTCTAATTGATTTTCCCCAATGAAATAGACGCCGGTTACCATCAAACTTTAACCTAAAATTAGGTTAAGATTCAATGGAGAAACCGCTCAAGATGTGCCTGCCTGTCTTCTGAAACACTTGTGTTGGAAGCTGAAATCATTCCTGAATACATCAAAATCTGCTTGGGGGAGGTGGGGGTATGTTAAACTTTATGGTTATTGCTATTATACTCTTGAGCATAATACTCTTGAGCATGATAAACATAGTTTTTGCATTAAAATGTCCAAAGTGTAGAAAATGGTTTGCCTTGGTGTGGCAAGAGCTACATCAACGCTCCGTTTGCAAATATTGTGCAGGGCTTGCTTTTGATAAAGACTGGCACCCGCCAGATAAAGGAGCTTTTAAAACTTTACAAGAGTTAGCTCCATTTAAGTATAAGTCGAAAGAAAGTTAGGCTCAGGTCAAATTGGGCTCCACCTTTCATATCGCCGTCTCCGGAATAAAGGCAAGAATGAATAAGAGATCACATTATTAGCCTGTAGAGCAGAATCTGAAATGACTATAGCCTCTCAATTGCAGATTTCTGCTATAAAATACAGGCAGTTTTACAGTTCTAAAACCTGAGGTACTCTCCAACATATCCAAACTTTGGGAGACTCCTAAAGAGTTGTGATATCCTATTTTCAATCGAAGTTTTAACTCGCCTTCCCCCTCTTTAAATCCTAACCAACCAAGTTGTATAAAATAAACAGGGCGTGCCCTCATAACCGCTGGAACGCCCTTTTTTAATTAAGAAATGATACGCTAAACCACAGTGACATTTGCTGCCGCCGGACCTTTTTCACCCTGCTCGATGTCAAATCTAACCCGATCACCCTCCTTTAGGGTCTGGAAAGCGGCACTAATTGCTGAATGATGAACGAACACATCCGGGCCGTCTTCCTGCTCAATAAAGCCGTAGCCTTTGCTATTACTAAACCACTTGACCGTCCCATTAGCCATCGTGACACCCTCCTTACCAAAAAATTTTACGGTTCCAGACTTCAGGCCGCCACTTTGACAAATGGATCTTTCCTTCAGAACGAAACCAGTGCGCCTGCAAAGAGGCAGATTCATCACCTGCTACAATATTAAAAGATTTAATGT
>JAQYWI010000349.1 GCA_030145015.1 Desulfobacterales bacterium | reverse complement strand
TATGCTTTTTCTTTGTCCTTGGATATTATTCTACGAGCCAGGCTTTGCCTATAGGGGATGGATATTCTCCATTGTAGTTTACAATTTTATCACCCGTCCCGAAGATGTAAACGGAAGAAGCGATGATCTGGTTTCCTGTTCCCATTCCGGTGCCGCCGAGTCGTAATGCGAAACCATCTCCATTTCCCTTTTTCTGTTCATCGGCGGGTTTTTCCTGTGGGAAGTACAGCGTACCTTCGATAAGTGAGTCGCCGGTACCGGTAATTTCTGCGTCATTTAAGTTGTTCTCGTCCTGCGCGAAAATTATACCCGCGTATGGTTCATACGTCAGTGGTTCTGCTCTTAGAACGGCATTTCCAGCAACGAAACAAGCGGTACCATCGGCTTCCCAGTTAGTTCCGGCGATGTAAAAGAAAGCTTCACCAATTCCATTACCATTGGCGTCACCGCCGGCGGGATCGACAACCACATAGGAACCAGCTACTACCTGCAGTCCTGCTCCGTCAAGAATGTATATGCCGCCTTCGAGCCGGACCGGGTTCTCCTCAGTACCTCCCTTGAAAGTCATACCGCCTGGATAGTATCCGGCAGGAATTGGCTCGGCAGGGACTTCGCTGTCATTTTGAATATATATAGTGCCTGGATCATTCGGATTTGTTATATAGCCTAAAGCCGGATCCGTTGGTTTGTATCCAGGTTCGTTCAGCCACCAAAGGGGATCGGGCATACGCGGCTGACCCAGCCAGACATCCGTGTTTTCGTAAAGATCAAAATCTCCTACTTGAGAGAAGCCCTCAGCAACTACGTTTACTGTTTCCGCAATGATCCCCGGCGTGCCATTCAAAGTTATACTGGCTTCGTCGTCAGTTGAATTGACCTGAATTGCACCATTATCAGGATCTCCGGTAAGGTTATTCACGATCAAATTCCCTGTGCCCTGGGCATGAAGGCCCGTTCCGTCATCTCTTAGGCAAATCAAGCCGGCTCCGGCCCCACCACCCGTTATGGCGATTGCATAAGGCCCGCTTTTCCCCTGCCAATTGCCTGCTAAATCAAGTGCATAGACACCGGCCAGAGGTCCGAAGAGTAGAGGAACCTGTTGAGTAGCTTGATGGCCATCGCGTTCGTCCACATCTCGTGATGTGATGACAGCCAGGGCATTGACAGATGTTGGATTAGCCGGGTCAAAAGGAATGAAAAGATACTGTCCTGTTTCCTCGAAATAACCATACTTTCCAATAATGATGTCGCCACTGGCCAGGTTGTTTGGGTTTGGGTCCAATTCTACATCATCGCCATCTGCTTTGTTTTTCAATGCGAAATCATATGCCAGTTGACGAGCATAGTCCTGCTCTTTTTTAACCCATGGAGCGCCTGCGAGTGCGGCGGCATCGGCGGCATTATGCAACTGATGATTGACCAAACAGAGCTTTCCGGTATCGATGGATAAACCAACGAGCAGTAAAAGCGCAAAAATGACAAGGACAGTCCACACTAAACCGATACCACGATGGCGAAGGTGTTTCGGTGACAAGACTTTCGCCTGTTCGCGTGTGACAGTATGACATTCCATAGCACAAAATATCGTGTAAAACCAACCTTGTTTTTTTGTGGTGATATTTTTCATCTTTGCCTCCCTGTTAAAAAAATCTGGTATAAATACCGGTACAATTATTTTTATTGTACACAATAAAGACCGAAAAGTCAAGATTATATAATAGAATTTATGCAAAAATTATCAATAATTTCCTCACTTCTTATCGAGATAGCTGTTCTTCGTCTAATATGTAGTTTATTATTTTCTTACGAGTAGTGTTCTATTCATTATTATGAGACCAATAAACAGGAAAAATAAGTGAAATATACGTTTTTTTGGCCGTAAGGCCAATTTTTTCATTGTAAAATTAAAAATGTTTTGCAATGAGGTCTGATATGCATACTTAAAAATTTTTTATTAAATACTTGACAAGAAACAGCAGAATATGATATAATGAAATATTGTAATCTAAGGAAGGGTTACTAAACACGCAAGGATGGAGAGTTTTTATATGAAAAAGTGTGAATTGTGGTGTCAAGTAATTTTAGAAGTTTGAAGAAATTCTTAATTATCGAATTTTATAATCACAAACAAAGACGTTTTTCACAAGTGTATAGTTAGTTTTACCTTGCGTATGGGTAGAACGTTAAACAGGGTATGAGATATGAGTTTAGTTTATCAATTTTAGGAGAATGTGAAATGAAGCTGATGAAAATGCTGAAAAGATTTGTCAAAGACGAAAGAGGAATTGAGACAAGTGAGTACGCTATAATGCTTGTTCTCATCGCCATAGCCCTTATATTGGCGATCCAGTTTTTGAGCGGCGCTATCGGTAATGCGTTCAATAACACAGGCGATGTAATCAATGCCGAAAGTGGTAAAACATAGCAGTTTAGTTGGCTGAGAAGGAGCGAACTTAAATAGTATGGGGGGAGATTCTGTTGTTTTTAGACTTTACAGATGATTCTATGGCTGTATTCCAGTGGGGTGTTGTGATCGGCACCTCACTGGTTGCAGCAGGCTACGATTTGCGGCAAGGGCGTATTCCCAATGCTCTTACTCTGCCGCTTCTGGCAGTTGGATTGGTTTGGGGCGCCTGGCTTGGTGGTTTAGCAGGTTTGGCCGAGGCAGCCGGAGCGTGTGCTCTGTTAGCATTACCTTATGTTCTTTTGTTCATTTTCGTTGGGGGAGGGGCAGGTGATTCAAAGCTGATGGGCGCAATCGGAGCCTGGCTCGGATTGAAGTATGGCTTGTTCGCATTAGTGTGTGTGATAATAGTAGGTGGCGGGCTGGCCATAGTCAAGGCAATATTGAAAAAGCAGTTAAAATTTGTCCTGACAAGTATATTTGTATCTATTTATGCCATTATATTATTTCTGATAGGACAAAAAACAATGCGAACTGCAAGTTATGGGACTGATATTGAGCGACATGGCAATTTGGAACTCCCATACGGCGTCGCGATTTTCACTGGTGTTAGTGTAGCTGCAGTAATTGTAGGGATATGGGGTGTCGAATGGTTATGGTAAATAGACGAAGGAATGGTTGTTGCCGCGGTGCGGTGGCGCTTGAAGTTGCTCTGGTGCTACCGGTTTTACTTCTGGTTACATTCGGGGCAATTAGATACGGATGGTTTTTTCTCAAAGCTCAGCAAATCACAAACGCTGCCCGGTATGGGGCGCGGGTTGCTATTCGGGCGAATGCAAGCACTCAGGACGTATTAGATGTCATATCCTCTTTGCTCGGACCGTATGGGGCTCATATTCTTGAAGAAGGTGAAGATCCCCCCGTGACCTTTATGGTGAATGCTATTACAACTGGGGATATTACTCCCGCGACTAAAGTAGGAGACTCAATAACAGTCACAATTTCGGTCCCGGCCGCGGATTTAGATATAATGCCTATAGCACTTTTCGATTTTGAACCGGATGACTGGAAGATTGGTGCTTCGGTCACAATGGCCAAGGAAGGTTCTTGACATATGTTGTGCTATGAAGGGATGTATGAATAAAAAGTTGTTGAGAAAGCTGGTTAAATAAGCGGAGGCCTATAAAAATGAAATGGGGCATTGTAATTTTATTGATACTGGGATTAGTGGCGGCGGCTTGTGCAGCAGTACTGATGGGCACTTTACGTATAAGTCCATCCGATTCCGACGAGGAACAATCGGACACAATCGAAGTTGCAATGGCGAAGGCGTCTCTGCCTGC